>DATBTA010000208.1:0-5256 GCA_036559505.1 Pseudolabrys sp.
TGCCTGGGCGCGCTCTTCGCGATTTTTTTGCGCCCTTAGCCAAGACGGCCCCTGTGAAAGCGGCCCGCACGTCGGACAAAAGCCAAGGCCAACAAATGGGTGGAAATGCAAAAGCGTAGTTCTACGCGTCTGCCATTTCGAATCACCGCTTCATGTTTTGTGAAATCGACATCGACATCGTGGTGGTCGAGAAAAATCTGATCGAGATCTGCAACTGCCTTGAAGACGGCTTCCTTCGCTACGAAAAGAAGACGTCCACCATAGACGGAAGCGTCCAATGATAATTGCTCCCGCCGAGTCGCAATCGTCTTCACAAGCCCCGGGGGGAGTGCTTCGGCAGGCTCGATGTCGATGCCGATGCCTGCAAATTCTCGCTGCGACGCCACCGCCGCGACTGCAACATCGGAATCATGGGCCAATGAACCGACAATTCCTCGCGGCCAGATTGGGGCTCCGGACCGGCCTTTAGGCAGTACATATCGGGGACGGGAGAGAAGTTCCCGCGCTACGATGCGAGCTGCACCGCTGGCGCGACGGACTTTCGGGCCAGGAGAGTTGAAGGCCTCTTCAGGGAAAACCGCGCATTCGTCGCCAGGCAAAATTGAACGGCAGCCGATCATTACTCCTGGCAAGGCAAGCCATTCGATTGCGTCCTGCAACCTGCTGTCGGGGCTTAGGGGCTTCATGCGAACAAAAATGGATCTGCGATTTCCTTGCGAGATCTGAGTGTGGCAAGCCTTGGATCACTCCGCCTTGATGTTTGCTGATCCAATTACGTTCGCCCATTTTTCGGCTTCAGCTTTCATGTGCATCCCGGCTTCAGCCGGGGTGAGGATTATCGGCGTGAGCGACAAGTCGGCAAGTTGCTTCTGGATATTCGAGTCAGACAGGCCGGCGTTAATTACGCGGTTGAGCTGCACGACGACGTTATCGGGCGTGCCAGCTCGAACGCCCACGCCGGTGAAAACCAGCGCCTCATATCCTGGAACGGTTTCCGCGACGGTGGACACATTGGGTAAAACGTCCAGACGTCTGCTAGTCGTGACCGCCAGGGCGCGCACCGCCCCCGATCGAATATGAGGCAGCGCGTTCGCAACAACATCGACCCCGACCTGAACGTGACCGCCGATCAGATCGTTGATCATCGGCGCTCCGCCGCGATAGGGAACGTGAACCATATTCGCGCCAGCCATTGTCTTGAATAATTCCCCGGCCACATGCGAGATCGTGCCGGTGCCAAACGAAGCCATGGTCATTTTGCCCGGTGCGGTTTTCGCAAGCGCAATCAGGTCAGCAATGTTATTGGCAGGGACGGAGGGATTGGCCACGATCACCATGGGTGAAACGCAGATGCCGGCGACTGGCGCGATGCTCTTAAAAAAATCGAAGGGAAGCGTCTTGTAGAGCGTGGCATTGATGGCGTTACTGGTCCCGATCCACAGGAGTGTATAGCCGTCAGCTGGAGAATTGATTGCCGCTTGCGCCGCGATATTGGTGGCGGCACCGGGCTTGTTCACAACCACGACTTCCTGGCCCAGGTGGTCCGAGAGCCAGCGCGCCATGTTTCTTGCCACAATGTCGGTTCCGCCGCCCGGCGGAAACCCGATGATCCATTGCACAGGCCGAACGGGATAGTCGCTCGACCAGGCGATACGCGGCAGGGCGTGCGACGCCGTGACAACGGCGGCCAACTGGAGAACTCTACGGCGGACAAGTTTCACTGCTGGGGGCCCATCTCAACTCGGTACGGAGACCGCGAACGAACTCAGTTATCAGGTCACTGCTCATGCATAAGCTAACTCTAATCGTCACAGGAATGGAAGCGAACGATTTGGTAGCCACTGGAGCACGCAAACGAATTATCTGGCCGTAAGGCACCATCCCTGCTCGTGCCCGATACTGCCATTGAATGACGGCCAATGTCCGCCGGTAGATTGCGACGATCGGCCACTTCGGAATTGGATAGTGTTGTAAAGTGCCGAGCTTGCTTCGCTCAGCGCGCGTTGTAGCGGATCGGTACAACGATCGGAATTTGCGCACCCGGAACTTCAGGGGGAGGCGGCGGTAGCGGCTGTGCACGCTGTACCAACGCCAAAGTCTCGTGATCGAGGGCGCTGGAGCCGGAGGTGCGTGTAATACGCGCGTTGTGCACGCCGCCCTGACGATCGACGCTGAATGCAAGTTGCGCCGTGCCCTGGTCGCCGCGCGCCTCCGACGGGTATCTCTTGCTGCGCTCGAGCTTGGCCACGAGCTGGGTCTTCCAGTTCGGCAACGCATCCGAGCTGCGCGACGACAGTCCCGGCATCGGCGCGGCCGGCCGATCGGCCTGCTGATCCGCCCTGGTCGGCGCGCTCGCAAGGCTCGCATGCTTCTGCTTCGGCTTTTTCTCTTCCGGCGGTTCGATCGGCTTGGGTGGGGTCATCGCTACGACCGGCTCGGCTTGCGGATCCGGCGGCAGCTCGACCTTCTCGATCGGCTTCTCCGGCTGCACCTCGGGCTCGGCCTCCTGCTGCAGCGGCCCGGGCGCCACGTCCGTCGCAATGTTCGGAGACACCGCGACGGGCGCAAGATCAACCATGACGACCGCCGTGCCGGCCACCAGATTGGAATCCTCAGTCCAGCGCGCAAAGAGCGCGGCCGCGCCGGCGGCATGAAAGGCGATGGCCAACGCAAAACACGCACCCCAGCGGGCGGCCTCGGGCCACCGGCTGAACGAGAATGTCTTGGTGCCAATCATGCCTACATCTTGTCGGCTTCGAGCCCGACCAGCGCCACGTGGAGATAGCCGGCTCCACGCAGCTCGTTCATCAGGCTCATCAGCTCGCCATAAGGAACCGTCTTGTCGGCGCGCAGGAAGACGCGCTGCTGCTTGTCGCCCGCGGTTGCGCGGTCGAGGGCGCCTGCCAGCGCCGCGCGGTTGATCGTGTCGTCGTCGAGCGACACGCTCAGGTCGGATTTGAGCGTCAGGAATAACGGCTTTTCGGGCCGCGGCGTGCGCTCCGCGCTCGAGGCCGGCAGGTCGACCGAGATGTCCACCGTCGCCAGCGGCGCCGCGATCATGAAGATGATCAGCAGCACCAGGATCACGTCGATGAACGGCGTGACGTTGATCTCGTGGACTTCGCTGAGCTGCTCGTCGCCGTGGTCAAGACGGACGCTCATGGCGGCTACTCGGCTGCCATGGCGCGTCGGCGATCGGCCGGGTGCTGATCGAAAGCGCCACGATCAAGATCGCGGCTGACGATCCGGAGAATTTCGGCAGCTGCGTCGGCGTGCAGCGCACGATAGCCGGCGATCCAGCGTGAGAACATGTTGTACATGACGACGGCGGGGATCGCCGCGACGAGGCCGAGCGCGGTCGCCAGCAATGCTTCCGCGATACCAGGCGCCACGACGGCGAGATTGGTGGTGTGCGACTTCGAGATGCCGATAAAGCTGTTCATGATGCCCCACACCGTGCCGAACAGGCCGACGAAAGGTGCGGTGGCGCCAATGGTTGCCAGGATGCCGGTGCCGCGGATCATCTGCCGGCCGGCGGCGGCTTCGAGACGCTCCAGGCGCGAGGCGATGCGCTCCTTGATGCCGGTCGCTGAATGCGCATCGGCCGACATGCGCAGCTCGGTATCGGCGGCGCGCAGCATTGCGGCGACGCCGACATCCCGGCCCTTGGTCCGGACATTGGCTTCGTTCCACGATTTCGCGTGAGCGAGCTTCTCGATCGCTGAGCGCATTCTGCGCCGTGCGAGCATCAGCTCGATCGCCTTGGCGAACCAGATCGTCCAGGTCAGCACGGACGCAAAGGCAAGGCCGACCATTACCGCTTTCACGACAATATCGGCCGCCATGAACATGCCCCATGGCGAGAGGTCGCGCGGCAGCTTGAGCGCGATGTCCGGCGAACTTGACACCGGACCGGTTGCAGGCGGGGCGGCGGCTGGAGGAGCCGCAGCAGATTGCGGAGCGGTGGCAGACGGCGCTTCAGCCGCAGGCGCGGTCTGCGCAAAAGTAACTGTTGGCAGGGCAAGGACGACGGCAACAACTGCCGCCATGATGCCGTGGCGCTTTTGGCGTTTAGAGGTCATTGAACGCTCGATCCTTTCTGCCTTCCAAATCCTAGCACAACAAAGTCACTCGGCGGGACGCAAGCGCGGTTTGGCGCCTTTTCCAGCCAGTTCCTTGCGGTCGGACCGCTTGCGCAGCCACATGATGATGCCCGTGACCGCAAAGATGGTCGGAAAGATTCCTGTCAGGGTGACGACAATGGCCCATACCGGTCCGCTGTGGCTGCCTTCGTGGATCCACCGGATCCAGGCGGCGGCGCGGTCGCCCGAGAGCGGCACTATCGCCGGTGAGGTTTGTCCGCTGTGGTCGTCCGTCGTCACGGTGACAATGTCGCCGCTGCCCGCGCGTGAAATTTGCGTGCGCCAGGTCAGCGGCCGCTCGCGCTGCTGCACCGGGAGAAAGAGCGCGACCGGCTTTCCGTTCGGTTCGGCCTTCAATGCCGCCGCAAGCGCCTGATCCGCGGTGAGCGCCGTGCGCTGTGCAACCTGTCCGAAGCCGCGTTGCCCTTGCGGAGCCATCGGTGCAATTGACGACATCGCCTCGCGCGCCGTCTGCGGAAATGACAGGTAGATTCCGGTTGCCGACACCGCCGCGAGCGGCAATGAAATCCAGAAGCCGAGAAAGTTGTGCAGGTTGAAGGTGAGGAGCGCCGATCTCCGCCAGCGCAAGCCACTCAAAAAATTGCCGCCGCGCGGCCACCACAGCCAAATCCCCGTCAGTGACAGTATCAGCATGCCGACGCCGGCCCAGCCGACAAGCTGGCGGCCGCTGTACTCAGGGATTGTCAGGTTCTCGTGAAACACGTGCAGGAATCCGAACAACGATGCACGGAAATCGACAACGTCCAGAACTTTGCCGGTTGGCGGATCGAGATAGGCCGTCACCAGCCGCGGCCGCGCCCCCGCTTCACGTGGCTGCGCGCGCATGACAACGCGCACGGGCCAGCCGGGTTCGGGATAGCGGAGCGCAGTGGCGCGTGGTTTCGCTGGATCGTCGGCGACTGCTGCTTCCGCTTTTGCCAGATAGTCCGACGGCTGCAGCGAAGTTCGCGGCCCTGAAACCGCATAGCGCTTTGGATTGATCAGGGAATCGATTTCGTCGTGCCAGACCAGCAGGCCGCCGGAAATGGAAATGGGAACGAGCAACGCAACAAGCCCGAGCGCGATCCAGAGATGCACGTTGAGCCAGAGGCGG
>DATBTA010000209.1:0-6098 GCA_036559505.1 Pseudolabrys sp.
CCGACGAAATCGTCACTGTGGCCACTTGTTGAAGCGTGCCGAGTAGCAGCGCGCCGATCAAAGGTCCGGCCCATGACGTCGTACCACCGATCATGGGCATTGCGATCGAGTTGACGGCATAAGACAGATCGAAGGCCGAGCCGGGCTCGATATAGCCGATGTAGAAAGGAAACGGGGCGCCTGCCATGCCCATGAGCGCGCCTGAGAGCACTGTAGCAATCAGCTTCAGCCGCAAAGTCGGCACGCCGCAGGCTTCCGCTGCCAGCTCATCGTCGCGGATAGTCGCAAAGCCGTAGCCGAGGCGTGAGCGTTCAATCAACCGGGCGCAGGTCAGCGAAATGATGACCAGCACCAGCATAAGAACAAACAAATATTGGATGTAGGGCCCAAAGAACGGAATTTCGTTCGGCGGAATGACGTACGCACCACGTGATCCGCCGACGAAAGACCAGTTCACGATGAAAGTCTGCAGCACGACCGCGAGCGCAAGCGTGGCGATAGCAAAAAAAACACCCCGTAGCCGCAGCGTTAGATAGCCGGTACCAAGTCCCACTAGCCCGGCCACAATTCCCGCAACGATGATGAGGACTGGCAACGGCAGCGGAAATATCAGCTGCATAGGTGCAACCAATGATTCCGGAAAGAGTTCTTCGAGGCTTTGTCCGATCGTGTACAGGCAAACACTGGAATAGGCGCCGAGAGCGAAAAAGCCAGCCGATCCGAAATTCACATACCCGCAGTAGCCGCCCAGAATATTCCATGCCGTGCTCAGCACGATGAACTGGAGCACGGTGTAGCCCGCAAAAAAAATGTAGTCGTTGTCGACGTAGCGGAACACCAAATAGAGTGCCGCGGCGACTGCAACTTGCCAGAAAATAAAGGCGGGCGTGCGCACGGCTTACCGACCCAATATTCCGGACGGTCGTACGGCCAAAGTAAGCAGTAGGATCCCGAACGACACCGCGGGCGCCCAGGACGGGCCGTAAAACACCGAGGTAAGGCTCTCGATGATGCCGAGCAGCAGCGCCGCGATCAGCGTACCCGGCAGGCTACCCAGTCCGCCGAGCACGCAGATGGCGAAGATGCGGCCAATATAGTCGCGACCGACCGAAGGAATGACCGGCTGGATGATGATCAGAAAGGCACCCGCCATGGATGCCGTAGCGATCGAGATGCCGAAGGCGATCCGCTTGATGCGGATCGGATCGACCGCCATCAGGCGCAGCGCCAATGGATCCTGCGACACCGCCATGACTGCACGGCCGATGAAGGTGCGCGCCAGGAAAATTTGCAGCCCCGCAAACATCGCCAGCGCCGTCAGGCAGGGCACCAGCAAGCGCAATGGGAATTCCCAGGTGCCCAGCCGCACGCTTGACCCAATGTAGGTGGCGTCAACCGAGCGATAATCAACGCCGAAGATCAGCAGCAGGCACACTTCGGTGACGAATAGCAGGCCGAAGAAGAAGGCAAGCCCGCGTAGGGACTCCTGCCCGTACTTTTCGAACGACACGTAGTAGACTTGATAAACGAACCCACCAAGCGCGTAGAACGCCGGCAGGACGAGGATGCTGACGACGATGGGGTCAACGCCAAGCTCGACGTTGACGACATATGCGATGTAAGAACCGAGCAGAATGAAAGCCGGATGCGCAATATTGACGATGTCGAGCATGCCGAACGAGATCGAAATTCCGGCGGTCACGGCGGCGTAAAACCCGCCAAGCAGCAGCCCGGCAATGACTGCGTTGATTATAAGATCGAAGGGAATATCCATACGCTACCGAACCGGGATCGCAGTCGCCGTCATATTCTTTTTCGGCGGGCTATGCCGCCCGCAATACGGTCGCCGTCTGCGCGTCAAAAAGTGCCGGTATTACCCCCTCTTGGCCCAGTGTTTTCGAGTGCCTGCGGCAAACGATTAGCTGCTACCTGGCCGCCCTTTCGCAGTTTGCAGGAAGGCTGGCGGCTTGGCTAGCCTGTTGGCTGATCTGCTAATACGGTCTTGCGCGACACAATGAAACACCCGCCGTGGTGATGCCGCGGCGGGCGCTTGGTTGAGGAAAACCGAGATCAGGCGGCCGCCGACTGCGGTCTGACACCAGCCGGCAATGGCATCGGCTTGTTGGCGCTGTCCTTGAACTCGACGGTCATGAATACCATTTCGCGATCGCCGAGATTTTCCAGGTCGTGCACCTTGAACTCGCCCTTGCCGTAGCTCTCGTGACGCGTCTCACCGGGTTGATAGGTACATTCGATCGTCGTGCCATCATGCACATGCTGCCGCCCGCGCCCGCCAGACACTGAGGTCCAGAAATAATCGAGCACATGACGGTGGAAGCCGACCCGCTCGCCGGGTGCAAGACGGATGATCCACACGCGCGTCCGCTCGTTTTCAGACAGCAGCGTCGAGCCAACGCATGGATTCGGATTCTTGTTCTCGCGCTCAAACTCGGCGGCGATATCCGCCGGCCACTGCGACTTTTCCTTCGCGGCCTGCTTGTCGAGCATGGTCGGGGCCATCGGAATTCCTCCAAGCTGCTGGCTGTCGTATATAGGATAAACGGGTAAACGAAAAGATCGAGGCTGAACCATTGCCCGGGGCTCGCGCGCGGCGCGCAATCATTATCGGCGGCTCGATGAGCGGCCTGCTGAGTGGCCTTTTGCTGCGGCGGGCCGGTTGGGCGGTCGATATCCATGAAAGGGTTGAGACCGAACTCTCCGGGCGCGGCGCCGGAATCGTCGCCCAGCAGGAACTTATCGCGCGGTTGGGCGGACTTGACCTCGCGACGGACGAGCTTGGCGTTCACATTACAACCCGCAAGATTCTTGATGCCGAGGGACGCCTGACGCATGAAATCAATTGTCCGCAGGTGCTTACGGCCTGGGAACGCGTCTATCGCCTTCTGCGGGACGCCTTTCCTCCAACTCACTATCATCGCGGGCGCGGCCTGACGAAGTTCACGCAGAGTACGGACGCTGTCCGCGCGCATTTTTCTGATGGCGAAATCATCGAGGCGGACCTGCTCGTTGGCGCGGATGGGATCCGGTCGACGGTTCGGCAGCAGTGTTTGCCGGATGTGATGCCGCGTTACGCCGGCTATTCGGCCTGGAGGGCGCTGATTGCCGAACGCGCCTTTCCGGCCGAGGTGCATCGCGAACTTTTCGAGTACATGACATTCGGTCTGCCGCCGGGCGAGCAATTCCTTGGCTATCCCGTGGCCGGTCCCGACAACGACCTGCGTCCCGGCCACCGCCGTTACAACGTCGTGTGGTATCGGCCCGCGGCCGAGACGACCAAATTAAAGTGGCTGCTCACGGACGATCGCGGCGTGACGCACGCGATTTCAATTCCGCCGCCGTTGATTCCGCGACAAGCGATCGCGGAAATGCGCGCCGATGCCGAGCGCCTGGTTGCGCCGCAGTTCCGGCAGATCGTGCGGCTGATCGAGGAGCCGATCCTGCAGCCGATCTACGATCTCGAGTCGCCCCGTATGGCCTTCGGCCGGGTGGCGATCCTGGGTGACGCGGCATTCGTGGCGAGGCCGCACGTTGCCGCCGGAGTTTCCAAGGCGGCGGACGATGCAGCCGCATTGGCGGCTTCGCTGCAAAACGAGGAGAACGTCGAAGCCGCGCTCAAGTGCTATGAAGCGGCCAGGCTGCCGGAGAATTACCGGATCATCGAGCGGGCCCGCCATCTCGGCGCCTATTTGCAGGCGACCCGCACGCAGGAAGAGCAAGCGCGCGCCGGGCGGCACAGCACCGACGCAGCTGTGATCGCCGAAACCGCAGTGTTGGACTTTCTCTACGCGTAGGTCAGCGGGCTATAGCCCCAGCAACATCTTCGCGCTGCCCCCAGCAAGCGCGGCGCGCGTCTTCTCGTCGAAGCTGTCGACCGAATTGATGTGGCCGACCGGGTCGTATTCGAGCATGTCGAACGGATAATCAGTGCCCATGATGACGTGATCGACGCCGAACAGATCCACCAGCGCCTTCAGCTGTGCGCCGGTGAAAACGACCGTGTCGACATAGACCTGCTTGAGGTAACTGGTCGGCGGCTTAGGCAGGTCTGCATGGCAATCCGAGCGCGCCCCCCAGGCGTGGTCGATACGTCCGGAATAGGCGCCAAGGTAGCCGCCGCCGTGCATGGCAAAAACTTTCAGCTTCGGATGGCGCTCGAGCACGCCGTCGAAGATCAGATAATGCAGGGCGAGCGTGGTCTCGAAGGGGTTGCCGACCACGTTATTGAAGTAGAAGCGCGACAGGCGGCGGCCTTCGGTAAACCCGTTTGGATGGATAATGACCAGCGCACCCAGTTCTTCGGCCTTTTTCCAGAATGGCGCGAAGGCTGGATCTGACAATTCCCGGCCGGCAACATTGGTGAGGATCTCGACGCCCTTGAACTTGAGTTTGGTCATGCAGCGCTCGAGTTCCTTCGCGGCTTCATTACCGTCCTGCATTGGCACCGTGCCGGTCGGGATGAAGCGGTCGGAGTGCTTGGATACGAACTCGGCGACGCCGTCATTGATCATTTGCGCGGCTGGCACCGCGTATTCGAGCGCGACCGTGTGATAGCACTGCGGCGGCGGCGGCATGACCAACTGCATGTCGACGCCCATCTTGTCCATGATGGCAAAACGCTCGTCGTAGCCGGTCATGCAGTCGCGGATGTCGGCTTCCTGCTTGGCGTTGAGCGCCTTGGTTTCGGTCGAGGCAAAATGCGCAAGAGGAATCGTCGAGACATCGAGATGCGGCTTGATGAATTCGGCCGCGCGCGGCACCGCGATATGGCTGTGGGCGTCAATGGTGACGCTTTTCGGCCGCGCATCGCGTCCCGCTTTCCCATGTTTCCGGGCCGCGGTGTTCGCGTATTTGTTCCAGATGTCAGCCATTTCGTATGCCTCTGCTGTTACGTCATGCCCGGCCTTGCGCCGGACATCCACACCTTCCTCTTTCTCATTCAAGACGTGGATGGGCGGGTCAAGCCCGGCCATGACAATGTGGATAGTCTTTAGAACACCCCGAGGTGCTGGCGTAAATCGACGCCGTCTTTTTCGATTTTAGCGGGAGTGGAAACGACCGCGACGCGGCCGGTGTTGAGGATCACGATGTCATCGGCGACATCGAAGACAAGCTTGGGATTTTGCTCGACCAGCACGATCGAAAGCCCACTTTCCTTCAGTTTCCGGATGGTCGCCATCACTTCGGCGACGATCTGCGGGGCCAGCCCCTCCGACGGTTCATCCATCAGCAGCACACGCGGGTTGCCCATGAGCGCACGGCCGATGGCGAGCATCTGTTGCTCGCCGCCCGAAAGGTGGGCTGCGATCTGATTGCGCCGCTCACTCAGGCGCGGAAACATGCTGAACACGGTATCGGTGGTCCACGGCGCATGTTTGCTGCCGGGGTCGGGCTTACGAGCCGCAACCATGAGGTTCTCACGCACTGTGAGGCTCTTGAAGATCCGTCGGCCCTGCGGCACCAGCGCGACTCCACGTGCGGCGATCATTTCCGGAGACTTGCCGGTCACCGTCTCGCCGAATACGATTACTTCGCCGCGGCGCGGCGGCAGCAGTCCCATCGTGACGTTCATGCAGGTCGATTTGCCCGCTCCGTTGCGGCCAAGCAAACCGAGCATGCGTGCTTCCCCGAGCTCGAAGGAAATGTCGCCGAGCACGTGACTGTCGCCGTAGAAAGCGTCGACGTGGCTGAGCTTGAGCGCATTAGTGGCCAAGATAGACCTCCCGCGTGCGTGGATCTGCAACCACCTCGGCGCGGTTGCCCTCGACGATCACTTCGCCGAAGTGCAGCAGCGTGATGCGCTCCGCGAATTCCAGTGCTACGTCCATGTTGTGCTCGATCATCACAATGGTGACGTCGCGCGGGATTGCCAGCAGCAATTGATGCACGTCGTGGCGTTCGTCGATCGAGAGGCCGGCAAAGGGCTCGTCGAGCAGCAGGACTTTCGGGTTTTGCGCGAGCGCCATGGCAATCTCAACGCGGCGACGTTCACCATACGAGGTTTGCGACAGCGGCCGTTCGGCGATGTGCGCAAGGCCGACGCGTTCGAGCGCTTTGCGCGCGCTCTCGACGATATGGGA
>DATBTA010000210.1:0-13302 GCA_036559505.1 Pseudolabrys sp.
TTCGATGAGGGCGGCGAGCTGTGCAACATGTGGCGGCGCACCGCGCAGCCCGGACTCTGGTTCACGGCCGGAAGCCTCGCGCAGTGCCGGATTTTCTCGCGATATCTCGCGCTGCAGATCAAGGCTTTGGAAGAGGCACTACTGCAATAATTTGCGCTGGCGCAGCGCCCACAGCAGCGCATTCCAGCCGATCCCGATGCACAGCCCAATCGCGTAAGACCACCATACGCCGATCGGCACCGCCAGCAGGTGGACGGCGAGCAAACCGAGCCCCAGGCCGATCAGCGGCGTGAGCACGTGCGCGGCCACACTTGCCGCCGCCGGTCCACCGATACGCGGATGCAGGATGATAAAGAACGAGCCCATGGCCACCGGGAAAAAGGCAAAGGTGCCGGAAAAATAAGAGCCGATTGAGCTGCTTGCCGCCGTGACCAGCACGACGCACAGCGTCACCACCCCGGCGCGCCAGGCAAGGTCGGTGCCGCTCAGTTCGACGCGCTTCACCGCACCGGCGACTCGAAAGCGCTGGGAAACTGCGATTGCGATCGGATAGACGACGACGTTGAGCAATACCGCACCGATCGCATTCCACTCGACCAGCCGCAGCAGGAACACGATGATAAGCCACACGAGAAATGCGCCTCCGAGGCTGAGCTGCAACGAGTGCCGTTGCGCCAGCGCGGCATAAGTCAGCGCAAAGAACGCGCAGACGGCGTTTGCAATCAGGCTTCCCACTGCGCTTTGCGCAATGAATTCGGGCGGATGCTCAAGCGCGAGGATGATCATCGCCGCGCCGCCGGCGGTCGGGAGCGCCGCGATGAGCGAGCCAATGAACGGACCGCTGCGCTCCACGATGATTGATGCCGCCACCACGATCGAAGCGGTCATCAGAATTTTCAGCAACAATCCGAACAGAAACAGCGACATGAGCTAAACCGCGACTCCGTGACGGCGCGCCGCCAGCACCGCAAGGCTCCAGCCGATCGATGTCGCCAGCGCCACCGAAAGTCCCGCCACAACACCGAGGGGCTCGGCGGTCAGATGCAGCACCATGCAGGCTATGCCAAAACCGAGCAGGCCGAGCGGCGCATTGGCCAGCACGGCTGCAGTCGGCTTGCCGCCGGCGCGCCGATGCAGAATGAGGATGATGCTGGTGAGCACGACCGGAAACACCGCCAGCAGCCCGCTGCCATATGAACCGATGCGGAAGCTGAATGTAACGACGATGCCGACCAGGACTGCGACCATCGCCGCACGCAAAGCGTAGTCGTACCAGCGCGGTTGCTGCCGCGGCATCCGCGTGTGGCGGAACGGCCGAACGATCCACATCCCCACCGCAATCGCTGCTGCGTTAATCAGAAGCGCGGGACCAAGCGACCAATGGCTGGCGGTTATGATCGCCGTCAGCACAATCCAAACGACATAGGTTCCGCCCAGACTGATGGCGAGCGATCGCCGCTGAGCCAGTACGCAATAGACCACCGCGAAGATGACATTCGCCGCATTGACGGCAAGACTCGCCACCGCGCTTTGCGAGATGAATTGCGCGTCGTGATCAAGCGCAAGAAACACGTAAACCGGCCCTGCCCCGATCGGCAGCGTCGCCACCAGCCCGCCGACCAGCGGGCCGGCACGCTCGGCGGTAATTGTCGCCGCCAGCACGAAAGCGGCGGTGATGGCCATTTTGACGATGAGCGTGAGGGCAAAATATAGGTCGGGAGGCATCTGGGGAGGCGCACCTGACCACGCCATCAAACGCGGCGCAAGTTGCAACCATGCATAGCAGATCGTCTGCCGCTAGACGCGCGAAAGTTTTATGTCGACCGGCGGTCCGTTCTTGATCGTTTGATAGACCACGCAATAGCGCTCGGTTAGCTTGAGCAGCTGATCGAGTTTGTCCTGCGGTGCGTCGGTGTCGAGATCGAAGCGCAGACGGATTTGCGCAAAGCCGACCGGCGCATCCTTGGCCACGCCGAGCGTTCCGCGAAAATCGAGGTCGCCTTCCGCCCAGACACTGGCCGATTTGAGCGGAATATCAAGCGCCGTCGCCACCGCCTTCATGGTGACGCCGGCGCAGGCGACCAGCGCTTCCAGCAGCATGTCGCCGGAGCAAAGTTCCAGGCCGGAGCCGCCAGTCGCCGGATGCAGGCCAACGACGGCGAGCGCGCGCCCTGTGTCGACCTTGCAGGCGACATTCGTATCATCGAGGCTGCCTTTCGCCTTAAGCGTTATGCAAGCGGCTTTTGGGTCGTTTTTGTAACGCTCCTTGATCGGCGCCTGCAGCGCACGGAGCCCGTTCGCATCCATGGTGCTTTCCTCAATTCGGCGTCAGCACCACGCGGCCAATCACCTTGCCGGCACGGAGCTGATCCATCACCGCATTCACGTCCTCGAGCGGGCGCGTTGCAACAGGGACCGGCGGGATTCCTGTCCGCCGAACAAGCTCGATCAACTCCTTCATCTCGGGCAGGCTGCCGACATAGGAACCCTGAATCGTCAGCGCCCGCATGGGGATCGGCGGCAATGAGACCGTCAGATCGCCGCCATAAAGTCCGACGACGACGTATTTGCCGCCCTTGATCAGGCAGTCATAGCCGACGCGCGCGCTCTGCGATGAACCCACAAGATCGATCACGCCCCAGGCGCCGCCATTGGTCATATCGATAATTTTCTGTGACGCATCGGGCGCACCGCCATCGACGACTTTTGCGGCGCCCGCCTTTTTCGCAGCATCGCGCTTCACCGGATCGATATCGGCCACAATGGCGCTGTGGCCTCCCATCGCCTTGTGCAAGGCAAGGCACATGAGTCCGAGACCGCCGGCGCCGATGATCACGGTCGGCTCGCTTTTCAGTGTCGAAATTTTTTTCAGGGCGCCATATGTCGTGACACCAGAGCATGCGAGCGGCGCTGCGCGTTCGGGCGGCAGATCGCCGATATCGAATAGATAGCGCGGATGCGGAACCATCAGATAGTCGGCGTAACCGCCGTTGGAAAAAACACCCAGGCTGCGCATGGCACGGCACAGATTTTCCTCGCCGCGCTGACATGGGCCGCAGGTGCCGCAGCCGATCCACGGATGGGCAAGCCGACGATCGCCGACTTTGACGCCCTTGACGTCCGGACCGAAGGCAACGACCTCGCCGACGTTTTCGTGACCGAGCGTGACCGGAAGTTTCATGCCGCGATCAGCAAGGCTCATTCGCTTGCCGCCACCCAGATCGAACCAGCCATCGGCGAGGTGCAGATCGCTGTGGCAAACGCCTGCTGCCAGGACCTTCAGCAGAACTTCTGGGCCTTTCGGCTCCGGCGTGGGCTGCTCATTGAGTTGCAACGGCTGTCCGCAAACGCAGACCTGGAACATGCGCATCGTTCTTACTCTCCTCGCATCGCTGGATTGCCCCGACACCGAACCACACTCCGCGGCTGCCGTCACCAGCCCCGCGGAGGCCTCAAAATCGGGCATTGCAAGAAATATCTCTGCCGGGCGGGTGACTTACCGCCCCGCCTCCGCTATCCGATGGATCTATGGCATCGCTTGCGCTCGACCAGGAACAACGTTCGGCTGCCGAACGGACCTCGCGTGGGTCGGGCGACCTCATCGACGCGCGCGCGATCACCGCCGACCTGGAGAGGCTCGCCAAGGCTCACACCGGCAACGAGCGCGACTTGCGCTCCCTGGTGGCGCAGAAGCTCAAGGCTGCGCTGACCGACGGCCGCACCAAGGCTGAGCAACTGCTGCTGAAGGACCGCCACGGACGGCGCTGCGCCGAGCGCCTCTGCAGCATGGAAGACGAGGTCATCCGCATCCTGTTCGAATTCGCGCGTAAACACCTTTATCCTTCGCAAAACCCCAGCGAGGCCGAACGCATGGCGGTCGTCGCGACCGGCGGCTACGGCCGCGGGCTGCAGGCGCCGGGCTCAGACATCGATCTGTTGTTCCTGTTGCCCTACAAGCAGACCGCATGGGGCGAATCGATCGCCGAGGCCATTCTCTATTGCCTGTGGGATCTCGGGCTAAAGGTCGGCCATGCTACTCGCTCGGTCGACGAATGCATCCGCCAGGCCAAGGCGGACATGACCATCCGCACCGCTATTCTCGAAGCGCGCTTCCTTCTCGGCGACCGCAAATTGTTCGACGAGCTGGTAACCCGCTTCGACAAAGACATCGTTCGCAATACCGCCCCCCAATTTGTAGCGGCCAAGCTTGCCGAGCGCGAAGACCGTGTGCGCCGGAGCGGACAGTCACGCTATCTCGTTGAGCCAAACGTGAAAGACGGCAAGGGCGGATTGCGCGACCTGCACACGTTGTTCTGGATCGCGAAATACGTCTATCGCGTGCGCGAGCCGGACGAGCTGATCAAAAGCGGGGTCTTCGACAAGCAGGAATACCAGTTGTTCCGGCGCTGCGAGGACTTCCTCTGGTCGGTGCGCTGCCACATGCACTTTCTCATGGGCCGTGCCGAAGAGCGGCTGTCGTTCGACATCCAGCGCGAGATCGCGGTGCGACTGGGCTACACCGAGCATCCCGGTCTGCAGGACGTCGAGCGTTTCATGAAGCATTACTTCCTGATAGCCAAGGATGTCGGCGACCTGACAGCTATCCTGTGCGCCGAACTGGAAGACAGCCACGCCAAGAGCGTTCCCGTGCTCAGCCGCGTCATGGAGCGTTTTCGGCCGGTGAAGCAGCGTAAGCTTGCTGAGAGCGACGACTTCATCGTCGACAAGAACCGCATCCTGCTTGCGCACCCGAACGGCTTCAAGCGCGATCCGGTCAACCTGATTCGTATTTTCCACCTGGCGCAGAAGCACAATCTGGCCTTCCACCCCGATGCCATGCGCGCCATCACTCGCTCGCTCAAATTGGTCGACGCCAAGCTGCGCGAGAACAAGGAAGCCAACGAGCTCTTTCTGAAGATTCTGACGTCCAAGAACGACCCGGAGACTGTGTTGCGGCGGATGAACGAGGCGGGCGTGCTCGGACATTTCGTACCGGCCTTCGGAAAAATCGTCTCCATGATGCAGTTCAACATGTATCACCACTACACGGTGGATGAGCATCTCCTGCGCTGTATCGGCGTGCTCGCCGAGATTGAGCGGGGCAGCAGCAATGAATCGCCGCTCGCAAACGAGCTGATCCATAAGATTCTGCCCGAGCATCGCGACCTGCTCTACGTCACGCTGTTTTTGCACGATATCGCCAAGGGCCGGCCGGAAGACCACTCGATTGCGGGCGCTCGCGTCGCGCGCCGGTTCTGCCCGCGCATGGGTTTTTCCGCCGCCGACACCGACACAGTAGCCTGGCTGATAGAGAACCATCTTGTAATGTCGAGCGTTGCGCAGTCGCGCGACCTCTCCGACCGCAAGACGATCGAGAACTTCGCCGCCACCGTTCAGTCGGCCGAACGACTCAAATTACTTACGATTCTCACGACCGCGGATATCCGCGCGGTCGGCCCCGGTGTGTGGAACGGCTGGAAGGCACAACTGATCCGCACGCTCTATTACGAGACCGAGCCCGTGCTCACCGGCGGCTTCTCTGAAGTCAACCGTGCCCAGCGCGTCGCCATTGCGCAGAATGAATTCCGCGAGGCGATGAAGATCTGGCCGAAGGAGCGGCTCGAAGCCTATATCGCCAAGCATTATCCGGCCTATTGGCTCAAGGTCGATCTGCCACACAAGATCGAACACGCCAATTTTGTGCGCGCCACCGAAGATGCCGACAAACACCTCGCGACGTCTATCTCGTTCGATGCCGAGCGTGCCGTTACGGAGCTCACGCTGCTTGCGCCCGACCATCCATGGTTGCTGTCGATTATCGCAGGTGCCTGTGCACTGGCCGGCGCCAACATCGTTGACGCCCAGATCTACACAACCACCGACGGCCGCGCGCTCGACACGATATCCTTGTCGCGCGAATTCGACCGCAACGAAGACGAAGAGCGTCGCGGGCACCGCATCGCCGACTCGATCGAAAAGGCGCTGCGTGGCGAGTTGAGGCTGCCGGATGTGGTCACCAAGAGATCACCACCCAAAGGCCGTATCCGCGCTTTCGCGGTGGAGCCGTCCGCCACCATCAACAACCAATGGTCCCACCGCTATACGATGGTCGAGGTCACGGGCCTTGATCGCACCGGCCTGCTTTATGAAATGACGGCAACGCTGTCCAAGCTCAACCTCAACATTGCTTCCGCACATGTTGCCACGTTCGGCGAACGCGTGGTGGACGTGTTCTACGTAACGGATCTGATGGGCGCGCAGATCACCTCCCCGACCCGACAAGCCGCGATCAAGCGTGCCTTGGTCGCTCTCTTTGCATCCGGCGACGACGACAAGCAGGCAAAGACACCAGCACCCCGAGCGGCGCAAAGCGCCTGATTTCAGCGTCATTTCCGGCTTAACGGCCCCTTAAATTGCCGCGCATAGCGTGACACCGGGGGCCGGCGATTTGTGTCCGCCGGCGTGAAACGGGTTGCGTGATGGCGTCGAAACGGGGACAAGCAGGCGCGCGTCGGGAGCCGGTGTTCGAAAAGGGCCCGGAACTGCAGGTTTCCGCCGACGATCGGCCCGCACCGACTGAGGGAAGGCCCACTCCGAAAAGCAGACCACCGGCGAAACGCCGAAAGGCGCGCGCGCGCAAGTCGCGCCCGGCCCGCGGCAAGCGGGCGCTCGTCGTCCGCCTTGCATATTGGACGCTGGTCGTCGGCCTTTGGGTTGCGATCGGCGGCGCAGGTTTCGTTGCCTGGGTCGGCGCACATCTGCCACCGATCCAATCGCTGGAGATCCCCAAACGCCCGCCATCGATCCAGATCGTCGACTTCCAGGGCCGCGCGTTGGCCCGCCGCGGCGATCTTGCCGGCGCTCCCCTGCCTTTAAAGGAACTGCCGGCCTATGTTCCCAAAGCCTTCATCGCCATCGAGGATCGGCGCTTCTACGAGCATAGCGGCGTCGACCCTTTCGGCATCGGCCGCGCCTTCATCGCCAACGTCCTCCACCGCGGCGTTGCCCAGGGTGGCTCGACGATCACGCAGCAGCTCGCAAAAAATCTTTTCCTCACGCAGGAACGCACGATCAATCGTAAGCTGCAGGAGGCGTTGCTCGCGATCTGGCTCGAGCGCAAGTTCTCCAAGACGCAGATTCTCGAACTCTATCTCAACCGGGTCTACTTCGGCTCGGGCGCCTACGGCATCGAGCAGGCTTCGCAGCATTATTTCGGAAAGTCAGCGCGCCAGATCACGGTCGCCGAGGCGGCACTGTTGGCGGGGGTCGTGAAATCACCGTCGCGCCTCGCCCCCACACGCAACTTCGACGGCGCCGAAAAGCGCGCAAAGGCCGTGCTCACCGCCATGGCGGAGCTCAAATTCATATCGCATTCGACCGAGCGCACCGCTTTGGCGCGCCCACCGCGCATCGTGGCGCAGGCAAACACCGGCTCTGTCAACTATGTCGCGGACTGGGTCATGGACGCGCTCAACGACACGCTGGGCCGCATCGAGCAAGACATCACGGTTCAGACCACCATCGATGCAAATCTCCAGGCCAACGCAGAGAAAGCGCTAACCGACGAGCTTGCGCAGAAGGGCGATAAGAACGGTGTCGGACAGGGTGCGCTCGTGGCGATGACGCCGGATGGCTCCGTTCGGGCGCTGGTCGGCGGCCGCAACTACGCCGACAGCCAGTTCAACCGTGCGGTGTCGGCGAAACGCCAGCCCGGCTCCGCCTTCAAGCCGTTCATTTACCTGACCGCGATCGAGCACGGGCTCACGCCCGACAGTGTGCGTGAGGACCGTCCGATCAACGTCAAAGGCTGGCAACCGGAAAACTACAGCCATGAATATTTCGGGCCGGTGACCCTGACGAAGGCGCTCGCCCTTTCGCTCAACACCGTTTCGGTGCGGCTGACACTGGAATTCACTCCGCTGGCAGTGATCCGCACCGCCTATCGCCTCGGCATCGCCTCAAAGCTCGAGCCCAATGCCTCGATTGCGCTTGGCACCTCGGAAGTCTCGATGGTGGAGCTTGTCGGTGCCTATGCGACATTCGCCAATGGCGGCTACGCGCTGGTCCCGCATGTCGTCCAGAAGATCACCGCCGCGAATGGCAAGGTGCTCTATGCGCGTAATACGGGCCAACTCGGCCGCATCGTCGAGGCGCGTTACGTGGCGATGATGAACCAGATGATGGCCGAGACGCTCACGATCGGCACCGCGCACAAGGCGGCATTGCCAGGCTGGCCCGCGGCCGGGAAAACCGGGACGTCGCAGGATTTCCGCGATGCCTGGTTCATCGGCTATACCGCGCATCTCGTGACCGGCGTCTGGCTCGGCAACGACGATGGCACGTCAACAAAGCACGTAACCGGCGGCGGCTTGCCGGTCGAGATCTGGAGCCGGTTCATGCGCGGCGCCCATCAGGGCGTGCCGGTCGCAAGCCTGCCTGGTGCGTCCGGCGGCGGCCTCTTCTCGGGATTGTTCGGCAATGGCTCACGGCCGGTACCGCCCGCGCCGGTGCAACCGATTGCCGCCACGCGCGCGGCCACGACTGGAACCG
Organism: Pseudolabrys sp.; assembly: GCA_036559505.1. Classification (GTDB taxonomy): domain Bacteria; phylum Pseudomonadota; class Alphaproteobacteria; order Rhizobiales; family Xanthobacteraceae; genus Pseudolabrys. The sequence goes on from DATBTA010000210.1 coordinate 8,551, forward strand.
GCGGCCTCGACGGCTGGCTGCTTAACGGTCTTTTCGGCCGCCGTTAGTGCTTCGCGGCCTGGCTCCGAAGCCCGCGGGTCGCCAGCCAGAGTCCAAGCGTTGCAAACCCCATCGTGGCAACGCCGAGCGCGAGCGGCCAGGCACTTTGTCCGAGGAACCATCCGACCGCCGCCCCGCACACCGCTGCCGCTGTTTGCTGCAAAAATCCGAACAGCGACGATGCTGCCCCGGCCCGTTCGGGAAACGGCGTCATCGCGCCGGCGATGCCCTGCGGCAGCACCATGCCGAGGCCGGCAAGATAAACCGCCATGGGAAGAACCAGCGACATGGAGGACACAAGTCCGAACGCAACTGCGGCGACCATCGCCAGCCCCCCGGCAGCGCAGGCGCAACCGCCTAATCCGAGGACCCCATCCAGTCCGAGGCGAATGACAAGCCGGGCGGCAATTGCCGAGCCGGTCATATAGCCAACCGAACCGAGCGCGAAGGCGACACCGAAATCAAACGGCGCGAGGCCATAGAGATCCTGCAGCACGAACGCCGATCCGGAAATCCAGGCGAAGAGACCGGCATAGCTCGCCGCCGTAATGGACAGATAGGCAAGGTATGCCCGATTGCGCCCGACGATTCGATACGACCGAAGCATTGATGGAAGCGATACCGGTTCGGCGGCGCGCGTATTTAATGTTTCCGGCAGGAGCGCCCAGACGACTGCGGCGCCGGCAAATCCAGCTCCGACCAAGGCGAGAAACGTCACGCGCCACCCAAAAGCGGTCTGTATGAGACCGCCAAGAATCGGCGCTAGCACTGGCGCGAGCGCCATCACCGAACCGATCACCGACAATTCACGCCCGGCATGCGCTCCCGAATAGATGTCGCGTACAATCGTACGCGTGAGCACGATGCCGCCGGAGCCGCCGAGCGCCTGAAACGCGCGCGCGACGATCAGCATCTCGATCGACGTTGACAGGGCGCAGGCAAGGCTCGCTACGCAGTAGAGCGCAATCGCCCCGATCAATACCGGTTTGCGGCCATGCCGGTCGGACACGGGGCCATAGATAATCTGACCTGCCGCAAAGCCGATCAGGTAGGCAGAAATCGTAAGCTGCACCTGCGCGGACGAGGCGCCGAGCTGCCGCGCAATGTCCGGCAGCGATGGCAGATACATGTCAGTCGTCAGCGGCCCGACCGCACTCAGAGCAGCCAGCAGTGCCGTGAGCGCGAACGTTCCTGGACGCAGCATGGACGGGTGGTCCCAAAATATCCTGATCAGGAATTTTCGCTCATGCCGTACCGATGCAAGTCGGCACCATGCGCGTTGAGCCAGGCCTTTGCGCGCGCCATGTCGGGACAAGTTTTTTCAACCAGCCGCCAGAAACGCCGCGAATGATTCATTTCAATGAGATGGGTAACCTCGTGCACGGCGAGATAACCGAGCACGAATGGCGGCGCCAGGATGAGGCGCCATGAATATGAAAGGACGCCGGTCGACGAGCACGAACCCCAGCGGCTCGCCTGATCGCGCACGGACACGCGCCTGATGCCGACGCCAAGCGCCTGCGCCGCCGCTCGGCTTGCGGTTTCCAGTTCGCGTTTGGCTTCACGCTTGAGATAGTCGTGAATCCGGCGCGACAGATACGGCGTCTCACCGGCCACGCAGAGGAGCGGCATGTCGGCGCCCGACTCGGTCCAGACCGTGCCGCGGGTGCCTTTGCGATGGTCGATCCGATGGCTGACGCCACGCAATGGCAAGAGTGTTCCGTGCGCAAAAGGCATGGCGTCCGGCAGCCGCCGCAACCGCGCCGCGATCCACGCACCGTTTTTTTGCGCAAATTCTCTCGCCTGCCTCACGCTGCCGCGCGGCGGCATCGTAAGCACGACATCGCGGCTGGCGGCGTGGATGCGCAGCGTATAGCGCCGCGCCTGGCTGTGGCGGCGAAGGCGCACCAAATAGACCTCTCCGTCGAATGCGACCGTTATGGCTTTCGGCTCGCTGGTGCGGCGAAAAAGCAGGGCGCGCAGGGCAATGGACATCTTCCACCCAGAATCAAAGGGTGCCGGCAGTGTGCCATATTCGCTCGCGAGAGCGCGAGATCAATGCTGGGCGACGATCTTCAGCGGTGGGGTGCGCACCGCGCGGGTGCCGTTACGCGAAAGCACAAAATCGGCGATACGCGGGGCGATCTCTGCGCGGAAGCGCGAGCCGTTGAAGACGCCGTAGTGACCGACGCTTGGCTGCACGTAATGCACCTTGTCTTCTTCCGGAATATTGACGCAAAGCGCGTGCGCAGCCTCGGTCTGGCCTACGCTTGAAATATCGTCGTTCTCGCCTTCGACCGTCATCAGCGCAACGCGCTTGATGGCGGCCGGATCAACGCGGCGGCCACGGTGCATCATCTCCCCTTTCGGCAGGGCGTGACGGATGAACACCGTGTCGACCGTCTGCAGGTAGAACTCGGCCGCAAGATCCATGACGGCAAGATACTCGTCGTAAAACTCGCGGTGTTTCTGCGCGGAATCGCCATCACCTTTGACCAGATGCAGGAACAGATTTTGATGCGCCTCAATATGGCGGTCGAGGTTCATGCTCATGAAGCCGTGCAGCTGCAGAAAGCCAGGATAGACGTCACGCATCATGCCCGGATGCGGGAACGGCACCTTGGTGATGACGTGATTACGGAACCAGTTGAGCCCGCGCCGTTCGGCCAGATCGTTCACAGCGTTCGGATTGACCCGCGTGTCGATGGGTCCGCCCATCAACACCATCGAGTGTGGAACATCCGGATCGTTGTCGGCCTCCATCAGCGCGACCGCCGCCATGACCGGCACCGACGGCTGGCAAACGGCGATCACATGAACATCGCCGCCAAGCGCGTGAAACATCGAGATGATGTAGTCGATATATGTATCAAGGTCGAAGCGCCCCTCGGCGAGCGGCACCATGCGCGCATCGATCCACTCCGTGATGTAAACGTCATGGTTGGGCAGGAACGTTTCCACCGTGCCGCGCAACAATGTCGGATAGTGCCCCGACATCGGCGCGACGATCAGCAGCTTCGGCTGCGGCCGGCGCGGCGGACGCACGAACGCACGTTCAAAATGAAGCATTCTGCAAAACGGACGTTGCCAGACGCTTTTGAGATTCACCGCCACCCTCTCGCCGCCAACGGTGGTCGAATCGATTCCCCATTCCGGCTTGCGGTAGCGGCGGGTCGAACGCTCGAACAGCTCCATCGTCGCCGCGATCGATTTTCCGTAGGCGGTGTGCGCGAGCGGGTTGGCAGGATTCTTGAAAAACAGACGCGTCGCATCCGCAAAAGCGCGCGACGGATTGAGTGCGGCGTGGCCCAGCTCGTAGAACCAATACATAGGCGTCGCGAGAAACGCGCCGCCTTGGGCGGAGAGCGTTGCCGCTCCGCCGAATTCGCCTATTGCCATTGAGTCCCCCGACCCTCGCTGCGGTGCGGCAGACTGTCGTTTTTCATCCATACCGTCAACATAGAGATAAGTTGTTCGCGTCAGGTTTACAACGCGAAAGGGGCAGTTAAGTCCCAAAGAACACAGGCTTTTTCTGCTACTCGCCGGTCTGCAAAAGAGATCCGTGGATACGCGCGCTCTGCAAAAGTTTGAAAAAGGCCAATGATGCAGCTGCGAACAGGACGACATTGAACGCAAAAGCCTCGATCATCAGATCGGCGCGAAACACATGGTCGATCACCAGCGCACGCATACCTTCGAAAACGTAGGTCGGCGGCAACGCCCAGGCTACGTATTGCAACCAATCGGGAAGAACGGCGACCGGATAGTAGACACAGGTCAGCGGCAAAAAGAGAAACATGATGGTCCAGGCCATGCTTTCGGCGCCAAGACCGTTCCGCAGCAGCAGTCCGGCGACAAAAATGCCGACCGACCAGCTGGTCAGAATCAGGTTTGCAAAGAAAGCTGCAAGCGCAAGGCCGAGCGCCCACAGATTGAACCCGAAAAAGACGATTGCCAGAATCGAAACCGGAATCATGCCGATCGACAGGCGAACGATGCTCATGATCATCAGCGCCAGCAGGAATTCCGCTGGCCGCAGCGGCGACATCATGAGGTTGCCCAGGTTGCGCGCGTACATTTCCTCAAGGAAAGAAATCGAGAATCCGAGCTGGCCGCGGAACAGGATATCCCAGAGCAGAACCGAACCGATAAATACGCCGCCCGCGCGCGCGAAAAATCCGGCATTCTGTGAAATGTAAACCTGCAGAAAACCCCACATCAGCATCTGCACGGTCGGCCAGTAGATGAGGTCAAGGATACGTGGCCACGACGAGCGCAGCAGGTACCAATAGCGCCGCACCATCGCACTGACACGATTGAGCGAGAAGTCCATTCCGGTGTCGGTGCGTATCATTGCGCGGCCTCACTCTGCCGGCGGCCGCGCGCCACGTCGAGAAACACCTCTTCCAGGTTCTCACGACCGTAGCGTGCAAGCAGACGCGCCGGGGTATCGTCGTCTTCGATCCGACCTTTTTTCATGATGATCACGCGCTCGCACAGCCGCTCCACCTCATTCATATTGTGCGAGGCGAGCAGAACCGTTGCGCCAGTTTCGGCTTGGTATTGCTCAAGGCGTGTGCGCACCCAATCCGCCGTGTCCGGATCGAGTGAAGCGGTCGGCTCGTCCAACAGCAGAACCTCGGGCTTGTTCAGGAGTGACTTCGCCAGCGAGACACGCGTCTTCTGTCCGGCGGAAAGCTTGCCGGTTGGCCG
>DATBTA010000211.1:0-1549 GCA_036559505.1 Pseudolabrys sp.
ATCGGGCGGATCGTAACGACGTCTCCCGAGACCTTGACAAGAATTTCCGGACTCGATCCCGCGACGGCAAATTTTCCAAAGTCGAGGAAATACAAATAAGGCGACGGATTTGTCCTGCGGAGCGCGCGATAGAGTGAAAACGGTGGCAGCGTAAACGGCGCCTCGAAGCGTTGTGCGAGCACGATTTGGAACGCATCGCCTGCGGCGATGTATTCCTTTGCCTTGCGCACCATCGTCTTGAATTCGTCGGGTGTCGTGTTTGATTTCGCCGGGGCATCAATGGGCCCGGTATCCTGTTCGGACAGAGACTTGTCCAACGGACGGTCGAGGCTTTCGACCACACGCGCAAGCCGTTCGACGGCGCGCGCCAATGCCGCTTTGGCGTCGACGTTTTTCTCCGGCCGCACCGGTGTCACGATCGTGATCGAATCCTTCACCGCGTCGAAAACCACGATGATCGTCGGACGGACCAGCACGGCATCGGGAATGCCAATCGGATCGGGGTTCGGCGCTGCCAATTCCTCCATACGGCGCACAACGTCGTAGCCGAGATAGCCAAATACGCCGGCCGCCATCGGCGGCAGACTAATTGGCAACGCGATCCGGCTCTCCGATATCAACGCGCGAAGAGCCTGCAGCGGCGGCTCGGTGCAGGCGACGAATGCATCGGCTTTGGTGCGAGCCGAGCGATTGATCTCGGCTTTTGCGCCGTCCGCGCGCCAGATCAGATCCGGCTCGATCCCGATGATTGAGTAGCGGCCGCGTACGGCGCCGCCTTCCACCGACTCGAGCAGAAAGCTCATTGCTTTGCCGCCGCCAAGCTTCAAAAAGGCCGAGACCGGCGTCTCAAGGTCGGCCACCAGCGTGGTCCACACGACCTGCGCCTCTCCGCGCCCGTAGTGGTTGGCGAAGACGCTTTCGGACGGCTCAATCTGCATGAGATCGGTTATTGCTGCGAGCCGCCGCCGATGACCTGATTCAGCGCCGACGGGTTGACGGTTACCCCGAAGTCGTTTTCCAGCCGGGCGATGTATTCACTGACGAGGTCGTCGGTATAGGAGCTCTGCAAGGTTGTGGTGATTGCCTGGCCTTGCGGTGTGCCCGCTTCGAAAGGCGGATCGACAACGTCGGTCACACGGAAGACGAAGCGTTCGGTTTCTTTGCCGCCTTCCGCGCTGGCCGGCGTACCCTTTGGCGTGCGGAAGACCGCCTCGATTGTTTTGGCCGGAACGAAGCCGCCGCTTTTGCCGCGCTGAAGATCTTTCGCGGTTTCGATCTTGAGGCCAGCTTCGCTCGCGGCCTGGGTAAACGACGTGCCCGCCTTGAGCTTTCCGACAAGATCGTCAGCCTTGGCTTGCAGGCGCTTCGCGATTTCGTCATCGCGCCAGCGGGCCGTAACCTGATCCTTCACTTCTTCAAGCGGACGCTCGCGCGATGGCGTCACGCCCGTTACGTCATAATAGAGATATCCGCCGCCCGGCAGCTGCAGCGGGTCGGTGTCGACGCCGACATCGCTGGCGAATGCGGCGCTGATGACGTTCGGGGTCTG
>DATBTA010000212.1:0-4593 GCA_036559505.1 Pseudolabrys sp.
CGCCCGTTCAGCCCCGGCTGCGCTTCGGTCTTGAGCAGCCAGTCAGCGCGCGGATTCCCGATCGCGAACAGATAGCCCACCGGAATGTGAAACCAGATCCAGTTGTCGTTGCCGCCCGCTTCCAGCAACAGCACGCGACTACCGGAATTAGCGGACAGCCTGTTGGCCAGCACGCACCCGGCGGAGCCTGCGCCCACGATAATGTAGTCAAATTCGCCTTCGATCGATGCCACGTCCGCGCTCGCTTCCTTCGTCCCAACGCGGACTTTACCGCCCTCGGCGGGACTTGCTAGGCTCGGTTCTCAGCGGCACACCGTGCGTGTGCTGCCTTAAACCGGAACGGCGGTTCCGAATTCAATCCGGCTTTTTAGGCCCTGTCGGCGCGTCTTGCGCCGAGGAGAACCGCCATGCTCGTGAGACTTTTCGCTTTTGTCGGCTTCCTGGCCGTCGTCGCTGGCGCGCCGCAGCCGCTGGTCGCCCAGGAGCAGATCACTGTCTTCGCGGCCGCATCGCTGAAGAATGCGCTCGACGATACCAACGCCGCCTTCACAAAAGCGACCGGCGTCAAGACGACAACGAGTTATGCCGCAAGCTCCGCGCTCGCCAAACAGATCGAACAGGGCGCGCCGGCTGACATTTTTATTTCGGCGGATCTCCAATGGATGGACTATGTCGGCGAACGCAAGCTCATCAGGCCGGATACCCGCGTCAACTTGCTCGGCAACAAGCTGGTATTGATCGCACCCACGGATTCCAAGATCGCCAATGTAACCATCGGCCCGGGCTTCGACATTGCGAAGCTTGCGGGTTCGGGCCGCATTGCAGTCGCCGACGTCAACGCGGTTCCGGCTGGACGCTACGCCAAAGCCGCGCTTGAGAGACTAGGCGCCTGGGCGGCAGCCGAGCCGAAGCTTGCGCAGGCGGAGAATGTCCGGGCGACGCTTGCTTTCGTCGCACGCGATGAAACGCCGATCGGCATTGTCTACGAAACGGACGCAAAGGTTGAACCTAAGGTAAAAGTCATCGGCGCATTTCCTGAGGGCTCTTATCCGCCGGTGAATTACCCAGTCGCAGCAACCGTCATCACGACGAAGCAAAGCGTCTCCCAATATCTTCTTTTCCTGCGGTCTCCGGTAGCTAAAGCAATCTTCGAAAAATACGGCTTCAGCTTTCTGATCAGGCCGGTGTCGTAGGCGGTCCCCAACGCGTGTTCGAACTGTCACCCCAGGATTGGACCGCAATCGCGCTGTCGCTGCGTGTTGCAGTCGTATCGACGTTGATTGCGCTGCCGTTTGGCATCGCAATCGCGACCGTATTGGCGCGCGCATCGTTCTGGGGAAAATCAGCGCTCGATGCTCTGGTCCATTTGCCGCTGGTGCTCCCGCCAGTGGTGACGGGCTATCTCCTGCTCATCACCTTCGGCCGCAAAGCGCCGGTTGGGGCCTTTTTGGCCGACCATTTCGGCATCGTGTTCTCGTTTCGCTGGACCGGCGCCGCGCTCGCCTGCGGTGTGATGGCGTTTCCGCTGATGGTGCGCGCCATGCGACTGTCCATCGAGGCTGTCGATCGGCGGCTCGAACATGCAGCCGCGACGCTGGGCGCCAATCCGGCCTGGACCTTCGCGACCGTGACGTTGCCATTGGCTTTGCCCGGCATCATCGCGGGCATGATGCTCGCCTTTGCGCGTGCGCTCGGCGAGTTCGGGGCAACCATTACCTTCGTCTCCAACATCCCCGGCGAGACGCAGACGATTTCGGCGGCGATCTACACGCTCACGCAGGTGCCAGGCGGCGACGCCGCCGCGTTCAATCTTGTCGTTGTGGCAATCATGATCTCGTTTGCGGCTTTGCTTGCTTCCGGGTGGTTCGCGCGCCGCGCCGCTGCAAGGTTGCACGGGAGTTGACGATGCTTGCGGTCCAGGTGGAAAGGCAACTCGGCGAGTTTTCGGTGGACGTTTCGTTCACCAGCGACACTGCGGCAACGGCGCTATTTGGCCCGTCCGGCGCCGGCAAGACCAGCGTTATCAACATGATCGCCGGGCTGCTAAATCCGAAACGTGGTCGCATTGTTCTCGGCGACGATGTCCTTTTTGACAGCGCCACTGGGATCAACATGCCCGCCTGGCGGCGGCGCATCGGCTATGTCTTTCAGGAAGGTCGGCTGTTTCCGCACTTCTCGGTGAAACGAAATCTGGACTATGCACGCTGGATCAGCGGCCATGCTCGAAACCCCAAGCAATTCGGCCATGTGATTGAAATGCTCGACGTAGGTCATCTGCTTGACCGCCGGCCGGGCAAATTGTCGGGCGGCGAGCGCCAACGTGTCGCCGTCGGCCGCGCACTCCTCACGCAGCCGCGCCTGCTATTGCTGGACGAGCCCCTGGCTTCGCTCGACCTGGCCCGCAAGCGCGACATCCTCCCCTACCTCGAGCGTCTGCGCGACGAAGCGCGAATGCCCTTGATCTATGTCAGCCACAATGCAGCCGAAATAAAGCGCATCGCCAGCCGCGTCGTGCGCCTCGACTCCGGAAAGGTCGTTGAAACGGGCGGCATCGAGCTCCTCGACGGCGTGCGGGCCGATATGCTTGCCTGAGGAATGTTTCCTCCGGAACGAATCGTCTGCCTGACCGAAGAGACGGTCGAGACCCTTTATCTGCTCGGTGAAGATCGCCGCATTGTCGGCGTGTCTGGCTATGCCGTGCGGCCGCCGCAGGTGCGGCGCGAGAAGCCGCGCGTCTCGGCGTTTATCTCGGCCGACGTGCCGAAGATTCTCGATCTGGAGCCGGATCTGGTGCTTACGTTTTCCGATCTGCAGGCTGACATCGTTGCCGAATTGATCCGCAAAAACATCGCCGTGCATGCGTTCAACCAGCGCGACATCGCCGGCATATTTGACATGATCCGCACGGTCGGTGCGATTGTCGGCGCAACAACGAAAGCCGAAGCGCTCGCAAGTTCCCTCGCCCGCCACATCGACGAAGTGCATGAGCGCTCATTGCATCTCGCGTGCCGTCCTCGGATCTATTTCGAGGAGTGGGACGAACCGATGATTTCCGGAATCGCATGGGTGTCGGAGCTAATTGAGGCCGCCGGCGGAGTCGATGTATTTCCGCAGCTCGCCGCGCGCAAGAATGCCAAGGATCGGATCGTGTCGCCTGATGAGGTCATCGCCGCGCAGCCGGACGTCATTGTTGGGTCCTGGTGCGGTAAAAAATTCGTGCCGAGAAAAGTCACCGCCCGGCCGGGCTTTGCCCAAGTTCCGGCCGTCGCAACCGGTTGGCTGCGCGAAATCAAATCGACGCTGATCCTGCAGCCGGGACCGGCTGCGCTCACCGACGGCCTCGATCAGATGGCTTCCATCATCAGTGAATGGGCGGAACGCCGGACGGCGGCCAGGTAATCAGATGATGGCAATCAGGACCCCAGACATGGTAAGAGTTGTCCGTGACAGGCAAAGGACCGAACCGAATGCAGCCGACCGATAAGCGCGCGAATCTCTGGATGGACTTGCTGCTGGTAGCCTTTTTGATTGCCCTGAATGTGGCCGCACGGCTGCTTCCGCACGCACCAGGCTTCCTGCCGGTGGCAGCGAGCGGACTATTCGCTGCGCGCGTGCTGAGCATTCCCGTGCTCGCTCTCCTCGTGCCGATCCTTGGCATGATTTTGAGTGATGCGGCTCTGCCGGGCGAGGATTGGCGCATTCAGGCGGTGGGCTTCGCCGCTATCGCGATCCCGGCGATCGCAGGCATGGCGACACGCCGCTGGCGCGGTGTCGTTCCTGTCGTGGCCACCATGATCCCGTGCTCCATCCTCTTCTTCCTGCTCTCAAACGGCGCCGTCTGGGCCTTCAGTGGGATGTATCCGTTGAGTCTGAGCGGGTTGGCGCAATGCTATGTTGCGGCCCTGCCTTTCCTCGACAAGACGATACTGGGCGACCTGTTCTGGACCTGCGTTCTGTTCGGCGGCGCCTGGCTGGTTCAGCACCGGTCGACATTGTCGCGGCGGGCGTTCTAACTCAGGTAGTCCCGAATCCGGCGGCGCAGCGCTTCGACGCGCCCGCCAAGCCCCATAGTTTCTTCCGGTTCGGCGAGCCTTAGACCCACCGTTGTCACAAGACCATTCTCGACCTTGTGCGCGAGCAACGCGATCGGTCCGAGTTCGACGATGTCGCCTGTCCTGGCGCGCCTGCGGAGTTGCTCGGTGAAATAATCGGCGAGCGTCACTTCGGTATGATCGGCGGCGACCTGCAGGCCGTAAATGTCCGCCAGGGCGCCAAGCGTCGCCGTCCCCGGCACAAAAAAGTCACCGAGTAACCGGGGATCGGGAGCGGCAGGCGGCGGTAGCCTGACGAAGAAGCGATCGAGCGCCTGCGCTTTTTCCGGCGGAGCGAGCAGATAGACATAGTCGCCCTCGCGCACAGGGTTTGCTTCCGCGGGGGTCAATATTTCCTCGTTACGAATGACCAGCGTGGGCCGTGCCCAGTTCGGAATGAGCCCGCGCCGCAGGAATGGACTGTTGGCAGGCACCGGATAGCCGACGATCTCGCGGGTCAGCTGCCCCGGCAGGTCGAGTTCGACGCGCCTCGGCAAAGGGT
>DATBTA010000213.1:0-5912 GCA_036559505.1 Pseudolabrys sp.
GCTTTCGCGACATGGTGTCGGCCGAAACCTACCGACGCCTTCGATTAAATTTTCTTCGGCTGCACTATCAATTCATCATGGGCGGGGATCGACGTGCAGCTTATGATTATATTTTGCTGACCTGTGGTCCTTTATCGGCGACTGACTGGGCGATCGATCCGGCAGGAACATTGAAGGCGTTTAGTTGTATCGTCTAATTGCCGAGGAGCCGCGTCGAATACTTGCAGCGCAACAGCCCGATGTCCGCTTCGGGTCAAAAGGCGGCATGCGCAGCGAAAAACCGCATGTCCGCTTTACCCCCGAAAGCGGACATGTGCAGTGCACTAGCTCATGTCCGTTAAGTGCCAAAAGCAGACATTGCACCATTCACTCGATCAATGTGTCGGCGCGCAGCAAAAACTTTTCTGGAATTGCAAGGCCCATGGCCTTTGCAGCCTTGAGATTGATCACCAATTCGAACTTAGTTGGCTGAATGACCGGCAGGTCGGCGGGCTTGGCGCCTTTGAGAACGCGGCCGGTATAGACGCCGGCCTGACGATACCCATCGGCGAGGCTCGGGCCGTAACTCATCAGGCCGCCAGCCTGCGGGAAGTCAGGGAACGGGTAGATGCCAGTTACCCTGTAGCGTATGGCCAAGGCCGCGATCTGGTTGCGTCGGTCGATGAAGAACCCATCGGTACCGACCATGACAACATCGATGTGTTGTTTGTCGACGGTCGCAAATGCCGCGTCGAGTTCACGCGTCCCGCTGGCGGCTAGTCTTGTGGTTCGGAACCCGAGGCTGCGTCCGGCCGATTCCACCTCTGCGAATTCGGTTTCGGCGCCAGCGAAATTCGGATTGACGATCATGGCGACGGCGCTAGCCTGCGGCAGTAGCTCGCGCGTCAGTTCAAGCCGCTTCACCGCTATCTCGGCTGCGATGAAACTTACGCCAGTCAAATTTCCACCTGGCCGGCTAAGGCTGGCGATGAGACCGCTTTTGATTGGGTCCGCGCCGCTGGTGAAGACTATAGGAATGGTAGCGGTTGCTTTCTTTGCTACCTGCGCCGCGAAGTTGCCGCCGGCTGTGATCGCCGTGACCTTTCGATGCACCAGATCGGCGGCCAGGGCCGGCAGCCGATCGTAGTGGCCCTCCGCCCAGCGGTACTCGATCGCCACGTTCTGGCCCTCGACGAAGCCCGCTTCCTTGAGGCCTTCGCGAACCGCGGTTGCGAGATGGCCCAATTTGTCAGGCGATGCATAGTGCAAGAAGCCCACCACAGGCATGGTCGGCTGCTGCGCGCGCGCCGCCAGCGGCCATGCGGCCGCCGCACCACCGAGAAGTGTGATGAATTCGCGCCGCTGCATGTGCCCCCCAGAACACGCCTCGTGCAATGCTTAAGCCTAGCACTTTGCGACCGGGCGGCGAGCGCGAAATCGCACACAACCGACAGGCCGAATGTCCGCTTTGGGTCATAAGCGGACATCCGCACTGCACAAAGTCATGTCCGCTTTACCCCTAATTGCGGCCGCAAAAGCGGACACTCAATGTCACCGACCGAAGTATTCGAGTCCTGGGTTTTGGCTACAAAAGAGTTGGTGCTGTAAAATGAACATCATCATTGTTTGGTGCGGCCGAGAGGACTCGAACCTCCACACCTTTCGGTGCTAGCACCTCAAGCTAGTGCGTCTACCAATTCCGCCACGGCCGCATTTTGTCGAGCACGATCTGGTCCGTACGCCGGTTCCCGCCTTTCGGCATCATGCTCATGGGGAGAAGGACGCAAGGCTCGAAACCCCGCGTCCCTGATGATGGCGGTCCATGTAACAAATAGGATGTAGAGGGACAAGACCCGGGCACCCTCGCCGCAGGCCTGATTTTGCTGCGGTTAGCGCATATCCGGCGGCCGCGGCAGCAGCTCCGCCACGTTGACGGCGATGCGATTGCCGTTCACGACCACGGTGCCCTTGGCCACCGGCAGATTATTCGCAAGGATGCTCACCGCATCCGTTTCGGAGGCGTCGAGCTCGATGATGGCGCCGCGACCCAGTCGCAGAACCTGGTGGACGGGCATAGATGTGGTGCCAAGCACCACGGTGATGTCGACGGCAACCTTGTCGAGTGTGGCCACGCTTGTTTCCTTGTTGTCGTTCCGCACGTCTGGCGGGCAAGCGTCAGGTCACCACGGTATGGTGAATGAGTGGTTAACGCACGAAACGCCTTGATTGTCGGGCTTCCCGCGCCTGCCGGATCGGCGCCGGCCGAGTGGCGCGTCAGCGATTCCCCCGTCTCTTACGAGGAGGCGGTCGCCGCCATGGACGCACGCGCGACCGCCATCGCCGCGGGGACCGCGCCGGACCTGGTCTGGCTGCTCGAGCACCCGCCCCTTTATACGGCGGGCACGAGCGCCAGTGCGAGCGACGTCCTCGACGCGCGGTTTCCGGTCCACGAGAGCGGTCGCGGCGGGCAGCTGACCTATCACGGTCCGGGACAACGGGTCGCCTACGTCATGCTTGATCTCAAGCGCCGCACCCCCGATGTGCGCCGCTTTGTCGCCAGCCTGGAGGAATGGATTATCCGCACCCTTACCTCATTCGACGTCGTGGGAGAACGGCGAGACGACCGGATCGGAGTATGGGTGCGCCGGCCTGACAGGGGCGAAGGCTACGAGGACAAGATCGCCGCGATCGGAATCCGCGTGAAGCAGTGGGTGACACTGCACGGAATGGCGCTCAACGTCGCACCGGATCTGTCGCACTTCTCCGGCATCGTGCCCTGTGGCGTCAACGAAACGCGCTACGGCGTAACCAGCCTCGCCGATCTCAAAGTTCGTGCGTCCATGACCGACGTCGATGCGGTACTGCGACGCGAGTTCGACAGGCTATTCGGGCCAATGGCCGGTCAAACGGTCGGCAGCACCGAAAAACCGCCGCCTCGCTCGGTGAGATCGACCTCGGTCCCTTCGCGCTGATCGAGTGCGCTCACACGCGCCGAGAACGGCCCGCTCCGGCACGCCTCGATCGCAGCCTCGACATCGGCAGCAGGACCAGCGAACACGGCCTCGACCGAGCCGTCTCGGCGATTGCGCACCCAGCCCCGCAGGCCGCGTTGACGCGCTTCATCCTCGACAAAAGCGCGATAGCCCACGCCCTGGACACGGCCGCGGACGACGATATGGCGGATCACGCGATCGCTCACGCCCCGTCTCCCGCATTGATGACGCGCGTACCGGTCCAGCGCGATGCCGACCATCGCTCAACCGACTGAACATAAGGCTCCGGCAATTTCCATCCGCGCGCAGCCGCGGCAATCATCTCGACATAGCCCGGGCGCGGCTTGCCAAGCGCCCGCCGCCGCAAAAGGTAAATCATCGCCCGCACGCGCCGCCCTTCGGTCCGTACCGGCAGATGCCTGACATCGTAGAGGCCCTGGTGCAGGAGCTCGTAGGCGTGCAGCGCCGCGATATCGCGCGGCGTCACGCGCCAGAGGACGCCGTGCACAACGTCGCCCGCGCTTGGCGCAACCGAGCCCCACCCTTCGAGGCCGACGAAGAAACGGTAACCCTCAAGTGTGGCCGGCCCGATTGCCCGCGCGTTCGGGCACCGGCGCGTCATCGCCGCCCGGTTCATGTTCGAGCCATAGGCGAAGTAGAGGGTCATCGCCTCGGCATAGCAGACCTGCGACCTATTCGTCAGCGCGGCCGCAGCATAACGCCAGTGTGAATTGGCACATCTGAAAGCCTGTGATGTGCTGCGGCCGCTTGCCGGAACGTAATGCGCCCGGCCAACCCGAGGGGAAGCATACGTGAATAAAAACAACAGAGATATTTTTTCACGTCGTACGTTGCTCGCGCTCGCAGCTGGCACTGCGGCGGGCGCCATTACGATACCCGCTAGCCGCGGGCTGGCGCAGAGCGGCCGGCCAAAGATCGGCGTAGTCGGCTCGGGCCGCCTTGGCGGCGCCGTCGGCACGCTGCTCGCCAAAGCCGGTTATCCCGTTATGTTCTCCTCGCGCCACCCGGATGAGCTCAAGAAACTGGTTGAGGATGCCGGCTCCAACGCCAGTGCAGGCACAGTCGAGCAGGCAGCCGCGTTCGGCGACGTCATTCTCATCGCAGTCCCCTACTCGGCCCTGCCGCAGGTCGGTCGTGACAATGCGAAAGCGCTCGCCGGGAAGGTCGTGCTCAATGCCGCGAACCCCGTGATATCGCGCGACGGTGACATCGCCAAAGCAGCGCAGGAAAAAGGTGTCGGCGAAGCCGATGTCGAACATCTGCCCGGTACGCGTCTGGTGCGGGCATTCAATTCAACCGGCGCGGGCAGGTTCACAAGCGAAGCACATCGATCCGGCGAAAAGCTGGGCGTAGCGATCGCCGGCGACGATGCCGGCGCGATGAAAGTCGCCGCGCAGATCGTGCGCGACGCCGGCTTCGAACCCGTCGAGGTGCCGCTCGCGCGCGCCAAGGAATTTGCCCCACCCAGCCCGCTGTTCGGCAAAGCGCTGTCAGTTTCCGAACTACGCAAGGCGCTGGGGGTCAATCAATGACACAAGGTACGGAAGCCGCCGGCGCCGAAGCAAGCGCCGGCGGCTTTTTCCACGCCTTCCTGAGCCGGCTGGCACAAGCCAGGCCCGGCGAAGCTGCCGTACTGGGTTGGGCCTGGCTCTACATATTCTCGGTTCTCTCCTCTTATTACATCATGCGTCCCATCCGCGACCAAATGGGGGTCGCCGGTGGCGTCAACAATCTGCAATGGCTTTTCACAGGCACGCTGATTGGCATGCTGGTGCTCAATATTCCTTACGCCTTTCTCGTAAAAACGTTGCCGCGCACGCGATTCATCACGGTCACTTACCGGTTCTTTGCCGCCAACATCCTGCTGTTCGCGATTGCGTTGCACTTCGCCGATGCCGAGCAGACCATTTGGATCGGACGTGCGTTTTTCATCTGGATCTCAATTTTCAACCTGTTTGTCGTGTCGGTTTTCTGGGCCCTCATTGTTGACACCTTCAATTCCGAACAGGGCAAGCGTCTGTTCGGCTTCATCGCAGCCGGCGCAACGATTGGCGCGATCACCGGCTCGAGCATCACTGCGACTTTGGCCCGCCATGTGCCGACACCCTTTCTGCTCGTTGGCGCGATCGTGCTGCTTGAAGTAGCGGTCTTCAGCGTGCGGCATTTATCACGGTTGTCCGAAGCCCTCAACGCACGCCCGAAGGAAGCGGCCAGCCAGCCGATCGGCGGCGGTGTCCTTGCCGGCATTACGCATCCCTTCAAGTCGGCCTATCTCGCCAATGTCAGCCTTTTCATCCTGCTGTTCGCCATCACTGCAACGTTTCTGTACTTCCAGCAGGCAAGCCTTGTGCGCGACAATTTTCACGATCGCGGCGCGCAGACCGCGTTCTTTGCGCAAATCGACCTTGCGGTGAACGTGATTACGTTGATCGTGCAGCTTTTTTTCACTGGCCGCATCGTCGGTATGCTCGGTGTTGGCCTGACGCTCGCAATATTGCCCGCGCTCACCTTGCTTGGGTTCGGTGCTTTGACTGCTTTGCCGGCCGTGTCGACGCTGGTCGTGTTCCAGGTATTGCGCCGTTCCACCGACTACGCCATCGCGCGACCGACCCGCGAGGTCCTCTATACCGTGGTGCCGCGCGAGGACCGCTACAAGGCGAAGAGCTTTATCGATACCGTCGTCTATCGCGGCGGCGACCAGGTTGGCGCCTGGGCTTACGCGCTGATTGCCATGACCGGATTTGGCTCCACTCTAATGGCTACGATCGCGATCGGGTTGGCCGCGGTCTGGCTGATCAACGGCCTTTGGCTCGGCCGGCGACAGGCCTTGCTGGCCAGTCGAGAGGGCTAATCGCGCCGCTCTTCAGGCGAACTCGAGAATGACGGCATCGACCGCAAGACTGTCGCCCGGCTTGACGT
>DATBTA010000214.1:0-9660 GCA_036559505.1 Pseudolabrys sp.
ACCTCGGATCGTTCCAGAGCCAGGTTTGCATCCCGTTCGCGGCTGCAATGCCGGTCGCGACGCTTTCCAGCTCGAGATGACGGTTTGAAATGTGCATGACGACGACGCCATGCGGTGCAAGCCGCGATTTGTAGATTGCCATGGCTTCCCGCGTCGCGAGATGGACCGGCACCGCGTCGGATGAATAGGCGTCGACGACGATCATGTCGTAGAAGCCCGCCGGCTCGGCGGCCATCGTCAGCCGCGCATCGCCCAGCACGACCGGAAGGCCGGGCGCGCATGCGCTCAGGAAGGTGAAGTATTTCGGGTCGCGTGCGATGTCGATCACGGTTGGATCGATCTCGAAGAACCGCCAGCTCTCGTTCGGCATGATGCGGCAGGCGAGCGCGCCGGCTCCGAGACCGATGACGCCGACGCGCAGCGGTCCGGCCTTGCGGGCCCGCACGGCCTCGATCGCTTTCGTGATCGGTCCGCCGTCATGGTAATAGGTGAGCGGTTTCGGTCGCCCCGGCACCGGCTTGCCGTCAACAAGCTCCTCGGCCCCGTGAATGGTCGAGCCGTGCTGCAGGATGCGAAAGCGCTTGTCGTAGGTGTCGAAGACGACATTGACGCCGAAAAAGCTCCGGATCGATGTCTGGCCGGTGTGCTGCGTGTGCGCGACGATCAGTGCCAGCACGACGATCACCGCGGACTTGCGGGCGTCACGCATGAACAAGATTGACAGCGCGGCGAGGGCGAGCACCGCCATGTCGAGCTGGCGCACCGTCGCTCCCGTGCCGTTGACCGGCAAAAACGCGACTATGACAAAAGCGCCGGCGCCGAGCGCTGCAACCCAGAACCAGATGTCGTTTCGTTTCCGTGGCGTCCAAGGGCGGCAGAGCACCGCCAGCGCAACGAGGATTGGGTACTCCGCGATCCAGGAAAAAATATACGGCGCCAGCAGCCCGGCGAAGAGGCCGCCGAGCATGCCGCCGAACGACAGCGAGACATAGAACGAAGACAGATAGGCAGGCGCCGGGCGCGTGCGCGCGAGCTCGCCGTGGCAACCCATGGCAATGATGAAGAATGCAAACAGGTGCCCGATCAGGCTCGGCACCATCGGCACGCGGTGGCCGAGGTAGAGCAATGCGACGATCCCGGCGACCGCGAAGGGCTGCAAACTTAAGACAAGCTCATGCGAAAGCGCCGGCTTGCGCTGGAAGACCAGAACCCAGGTGAGAAGATAGAGCGACAGCGGCATCACCCACAGAAGCGGCGCCGATGTCAGCTCGGTTGAAATATGCGCGGTGACGGCGACCAGCAGGCCCGACGGCACGGTGGAGAGGAAAACCCAGCGGCCGATCAGCAGCCAGGACGGTTTCGCTCCGGCGGCGCTGAGCTGGCCGCCGCGCGCGGCATCTGCACCGGATCGGAGCATGACCACTCCGCAGCCGGCGATCAGCGCGACGAGCAGCGCGAAGCCGCCGCTCCACAGCCAGCCTTGCGTGTGCAAAGTGAAAGCAGGCTCAAGCAGCAGAGGGTAGGAGAGAAGCGCGAGAAAGCTGCCGATGTTGGAGGCGGCATAGAGAAAATAAGGATCGTGGGCTTCGCGGTGCCCCGTGCGCACGAACCACGTTTGCAGAAGCGGGTTGTTCGCCGCGAGCGCGAAGAACGGCAGCCCGATCGAAACTGCGAACAGGCCCAGCAGCCAGAAGGCCGTACCCGATGCGGGAGGCGCCCCCCAGTCGGCAATCGACAGCGGCAGCATGAAGAGCGCGCCGGTCAGCAGCGCAAGATGCGCGGCGACCGCCAGCCGGCGATTTTGCGTGCCCATGAGGAAATGCGCATAGGCATAGCCGGCCAGCAGCATCGACTGAAAGAACACCATCGCGACGGACCAGACCGACGGTGAACCGCCGAGCTGCGGCAGGACCATGCGGCTGAACATCGGCTGCACGCCGAACAGCAGCAGCGCACTCAGGAATACCGCCGCGGTAAAAAGTCCCAGGACCAGCCTTTCGCTGCGCGCGACCGGGATCGACTCCGACGATGAGCGGGCCATGGCTTGGGTCTGCCGTGCGGGCTGAAAACGTTTCGACAAAAGGCCGCACACGATAGGACGGGCCGTATAAGCAACGCGTGAAACAGGATGGTTAGCCAATTCTTGCGACTGCCCGGGGCCGGGCGCCGGTTCCGTGGAAACCGCGGCGGTATCTCCCTAATTTCACCGGAATTGGGCGGTGGATATGTTGGCCAGGGGGCCGCAATATTGTTTACTTGCGGCCCAGGGACGATTCAGGACAGGGGGCTCGCTTGCTGCCACCACGCCGGACTCCTGCTGCGACGGCTCCGTTGCTGGTTGCAACCGCGCTTTCCGTTTTCATGCTCTCAGCCGCAACCGCCCAGGCGCAAGGCCGGTCCGGCGCCTGCGAGGAGTCGAGCCTCGCCGTCCTGGCCTCGCCGGTCGCGCCGTGGAAGGGCGCGCCCTTGCGCGTCGTCTTCACCTCGGAGAAGCCGCTCGACGGCGAGCTGTCGCTGGTCGCGCCCGACGGAAGCGTCACCGCCAAATCGCGGAAGCGGTTCGGCGGGCCGCCCTATTTCTGGTTCGCCGAAGTCAACGCGCCCGCCGCCGGAAAATGGCAGGCGAGGCTCGCTTCATCAGACTGCGGCAATGTTGCCCGCGAAATCTCCGTACGCGCTGATCAGCCGCCGCGGCCGCAGGCTGCGGCAGGAAGCGTCTGGCCGGTGCGCAATACGTGGGATCGCGGCATGGAGAACCTGTTCTCCGCCTGGATCGAGAAATTGTTCGACGACCCGCTCGACGCCGCGCCCTCATGGCCGGCGCTGCATGAAGTGCTGCGCGACAAGTCGCGCAATGTCCTGTTCAATCATCTCGGCCTTGGCGAAGACCAGATGAAGATCGTGCTTCGTCCCGACTGCGCCGATCTCCCATATTTCCTGCGCTCTTATTTCGCATTCAAAATGGGATTGCCATTCGGCTATTCGAAATGCTCGCGCGGCGGCGGCGGCAACCCGCCGGCGTGCTTCGGCTGGACGAGCATCCAGAATGCCGAGGCCGGGAAGGGCGGCAACCTTGCCGCATCGTTCGGCAACTACATGCGGGTCGTCGCGGACGGCGTGCATTCGGGCACGGGACGTACGCGCGCGAGCGACGACAACACCGACTATTATCCCGTCTCCCTGACGCAGGACACGTTGCGCCCGGGCACCGTCTACGCCGACCCGTACGGGCACATTCTCATGCTGGTCAAGCGCGTGCCGCAGACGAGCGATGGCGCGGGCGTCTTCCTTGCGGTCGACGGTCAGCCGGACGGCACCGTCGCGCGCAAGCGTTTCTGGCGCGGCAACTTCCTGTTCGCGCAGGACCCTGCGCTCGGCAGCCCGGGCTTCAAGCGTTTCCGGCCGATCATGCTCGACAAAAATCATGCGCTGCGGCGTCTCACCAACGCCGAGATCGCGAAAAATCCGGAGTACGGCGATTTCTCGCTCGAACAGACGCGCCTTTCGATCGAGGACTTTTACGATCACATGGACGACGTCATGTCGCCGGCGCCGCTCGACCCCCTGCGCGCCATGACGGAGGCGATCACCTCGCTCGAGGAGCAGGTCAAGACCCGCGTGACGTCGGTGGAGAACGGCCGCAAGTATCAGAGCAGCGGCAAGGGCGAAGCGTCGATGCCGGACGGACCGGCGATTTTCGAGACGACCGGCGCCTGGGAAGATTTCGCAACACCGTCGCGCGATCTGCGCCTGCTGATTGCAATGGACGTGGTGCGCCATTTTCCGGACCGTGTCGCGCGGCGGCCCGAGCGTTATGCGATGCCATTCGGAAAGAGTCCGTCGGGCGTCAAGGCCGAGCTTGAACGAGCCCTCGCGTCGGAGCTTGCGTCGCGCAAGTTTTCGTATCCGCGCAGCGACGGCTCGCAATGGACGCTTGCGCTCAAGGATGTGATGGACCGTGCGACGGCGCTGGAAATGGCCTACAACGTCAACGACTGCGTCGAGCTGCGGTGGGGCGCGCCTGAGGGCAGCCAGGAGGCGTCAACCTGCAAGCGGCACGCGCCGTCGGCGCAGCGCTCGAAGATGACGCAATACCGCGCGTGGTTTCACGAGCGGCGCCGCCCACCGCGCGCATAACGCCTGAACAAAATCAGGTGGATGGCCGGTCCGGTTGCAGGGCCAGTGCCTCACATCTCACGAAAGTGATAGCGTGATTGCGTTCACGGGGCGGAGGAAGCCATGTCGCAAGTCGCGTCAGCAGCCAAGAACGATTTCAGTGACCGCACGAAATACGATGCGCTCATGGAGGTCATCAGAAACAGGATTACAACACGGGCGTTCGACCCGAATTGCGTGGTGCCGCGTGAACACTACGACATGATCCTCGAAGCAGCGCGGCATGCGCCTTCTGGCGCAAACGCGCAGCCGTGGCATTTCATTGTCGTCACCGATCAGAATTTGAAAAACAAGATCATGGAATATTTCCGTGAAGAACAGACGGTCCGCGCCAAACTGAAGATGAAGTTTCCCACGCCGGACTATCGCGGGCTGGCCACCGCGCCGGGCTTCATTGTCGTCGCCAGCGATTTCCGATGGGTCAAAGCCTTTCCGGTCCTCAACGACGGCTCTGAGCTCGACAAGATGTACAAGGAGAATGCCGAGCGGATTCTGCTGCAAAGCGTGGCGGCGGCGACGATGTCGGCGCATCTCGCTGCGGCGGCGCTTGGCTACAATGTGTGGTGGGTGACCGCGATCGGGCAGGAGAAAGCGCAGAAGGCCATGAAGCCCCTGCTTGGCATTCCCGACGAGTTGTCGGTGCTGGACATCATGTGTTTCGGACCGCCGGCCAAGCCGCCGTACAAACGGTGGAAAAAGAATCTGAACGAGATCACCAACTGGAACGCTTTTGATCGTTCCCACTACATGACCGACGCGCAGATCGACGCCTGGGTGGCGGAAACGCGGCACAAGGTCATGTACCGCGACGCGCAGAACGTCGACTAGAGGCGGGGGCTGCGCTCGGGGGGCACATGAGGCGGCGCGCGTTCATCATGCTTGTTGGCGGCGCGGCCGCGTGGCCGCTTGCCGCGCGCGGGCAACAGCAGGAGCGCCAGCGCCGCATCGGCGTGTTTATTGGGCTCGGAGCCAGCGATCCCGAAGGACAGAAATGGGCTGACGCCCTGCTGCAGTCCTTGAACGCACTCGGATGGAAGCAGGGTGAGAACATTCAGATCGATTTGCGGTGGGGCGGCAGCGATACCGGCCGCATGAAAACGGCCGCAAAAGAACTGGTGGCATCAGATCCCGCGTTGATAGCCGTTTCCACCACGCCGGCCGTTGCCGCCGTTCTTGCCACAAAGACGCGTATCCCGGTGGTGTTCAGCGCCGTGTCAGATCCAATCGGTCCCGGTTTTGTCACCAACCTTGCCCGGCCGGGTGGGAGCGTTACGGGATTCATGAATGTGGAGGGGTCGATTGGTGGAAAGTGGGTAGAGCTCCTCAAAGAGGTCGCGCCGCAACTTTCGCACGTCGGCGTTCTCTATAGTTCCGCCACGGCCAAGTCGCAGCTGGCCTATTATCAAGGTGCTATCGAAGCTGCCGGCAAATCAAACGGGATAACGACGCAGCTGGCGCCTTGGGACAACATAAAAAGTCTGGAGCAAGCCATTACTGCTTTCGGCGAGAGACCTCACACCGGATTGATCGTTGTGCCGACACCCCATACGAATGCCGAGCGCGAGCTCATCATTTCGCTGTCTCGCCGTTATCGCATGCCCGCCGTATATCCGTTTACTTTCTGGGTCAGCCAAGGTGGTCTGGTTTCTTACGGAGTCGACCTGCCGGATCTGCATCGCCGCGCGGCCAGTTACATCGACCGTATTTTGAAAGGCGCCAGTCCGGGTGATCTTCCGGTTCAGCTCCCGACCAAATTCGAGATGGCAGTCAATCTGAAGACCGCGGCTGCAATCGGTCTGACCGTGCCGCCAAGGCTCATCAGCCGCGCCGACGAGGTGATCGAATAAATAAATGAAGTGGATTCCACCTCTTCAAGTGCGCAAAGCGAAGGGATACGATGTCTTAGTTTTGCGCCTGGGGGTCGGCATGAGACGGCGCGAATTCTTCACGCTTTTCGGTGGTATGGCGGCATGGCCGCTCGCAGCGTATGCGCAACCGGTCGAGCGCGTCAGGCGCGTCGGCGTGCTGATGCCGTTCACGGCGAATGATCCGGAGGCGCAAGCGCGGAGGGTCATTTTCGAGAAGAGCCTCGGTCAGCTGGGCTGGACGGTCGGTCGAGACCTGCAGATTGAGTATCGCTCGGCCGGCGGCGAGGCCGCATCGATCCGAAAGCATGCGGCGGAATTGGTTGCGCTGGCGCCAGACGTGGTCATGTCCGTAGGCAGCGCCACGATAGCGCCGGTGCAACAGGCAAGCGGCACCATCCCGATCGTTTTCGTGAATTTGGCCGATCCAGTCGGCGCTGGCATTGTCCAAAGCCTGGCGCGACCCGGAGGCAACGCCACCGGTTTTACCAATTTTGAATACAGCATGAGCGGGAAATGGGTCGAGTTGCTCAAGCAAATTGTGCCGCAAATATCGCGCATGGCGGTGCTCCGCGACCCCGCGACGGCAGCCGGCATCGGCCAGTTCAGTGCCGTCCAATCAGTGGCGCAATCTCTTGGGATTGAGCTTACGCCGCTCAACACGCGCGACGTCGGAGAAATTGAGCGTGGTGTCGCGGCGTTTGCGCGCTTGGGCACGGGTGGATTGATCATTACGTCAAGCGGTACTGCATTTCGCCGTGATCTATTCATCGGGCTTGCCTCACGCCACAAACTGCCTGCGATCTATCCATTTCGCTATTATGCGGAAGATGGCGGCCTAATCACTTATGGGCCCGGTCCACACGATCTGGTCCGGCGGGCTGCGTCTTACGTTGACCGCATTCTCAAAGGCGAGAAGCCGGCCGACATGCCGGTGCAGGCGCCGACCAAGTACGACCTGGTCATCAACCTGAAAACGGCGAAGGCTTTGGGCCTCACGATGCCGCCCGCGCTGCTTGCCCGCGCCGACGAGGTGATCGAGTGAGGCCAACGCGGGGGGCAATGAGGCGGCGCGATTTCATCAAGGTTATTGCCGGCTCGGCGGTGACGACCTGGCCGTTCGCTGTACGTGCGCAGCAGCCGGCGATGCCGGTTGTCGGTTTCCTCAACGCCTCCTCGGCTGACGGCTACACGAAATTTGTTAGCGAATTCCGGCGGGGCCTGAACTCCATGGGCTTCGTCGAGGGC
The DNA here is from genome assembly GCA_036559505.1 of Pseudolabrys sp. Classification (GTDB taxonomy): domain Bacteria; phylum Pseudomonadota; class Alphaproteobacteria; order Rhizobiales; family Xanthobacteraceae; genus Pseudolabrys. Next base: position 7,290 of record DATBTA010000214.1, read on the forward strand.
CAGAATGTCGTGGTCGAGTACCGCTGGGCGGAGGGTCACTATGAGCGGCTGCCCGAACTGGCGGCCGATCTCATACGCCGCCGGGTTGCGGTCATTGCGGCCACCAGCACTCCGGCAGCGCTTGCGGCAAAAAAATCGACGGCAACAATTCCTGTTGTCTTCACGACCGGCGGCGATCCGGTGGAAATGGGCCTTGTCACCAATATCGCGCGGCCCGGCGGCAACGTGACCGGCGCAACTCAGATCACGATGGAGGTCGGTCAAAAACGACTGGAGCTGTTGCATCAGCTCATACCCAAGGCGACGGTGCTCGCCATCGCTGTCAATCCCAACAACCCTGCTGTCGCCGAGGTGCAAATCCGGGATGCACAAGATGGGATTCGTGCGCTCGGGCTGAAACTTGAGATCGTGCAAGCCCGTAACGAGGAAGAATTCGACAAGGCCATCGCCGGCCTACCGCAACGGGCTGGCGGGCTTGTGATCGCCGGCGGCGATTCTTTTTTCCTGAGCGAGAGCGCAAAGCTCGGTCAAATCACCGTTCGTCACAATGTCCCGGCAATCTTTCACGGCCGCGAGTTTGCGGCGGCCGGTGGGCTGCTAAGCTACGGTGCCAGTGTCGCTGCGTCCTATCTCCTTGCCGGCGTCTATACCGGCCGAATTCTGCGGGGGGAAAAGCCGGGCGACCTTCCGGTGCAGCGCTCATCGAAAGTCGAAATCTACATCAACCAGAAGACCGCCAAGGCGCTCGGCGTTACGATCCCGCAAGGCCTCATGATCGCCGCCGACGAGGTGTTCGAATAAACCCTTGCTGCAGGCGCGCAGGAGCCCGCAATGCCAATCGTCAGAGCTTTTGGGCAGACGCCCACATCGGGCTGGTTGCGGCCGGCCTCTTCCGGAGCGTCGGCGTGAATTGCTAGGCTTCAGAGCAGACTGATTGCGCGATGAGGTGTTCCGACAAAAGTGACGTCACATTAGAGGGGGCCGACGATGAATAAACTGACGCGAGTACTTCCACTGCTATGCGTTGCCGCCGCGGGCGCATCCACCGCATCCGCCCAGGCACAGGAGCTCAAGATCGGATTCCTGGCGCCGCGCACGGGCATTATCACCCAGCTCGGCACCGACATGGTCAACGGCTTCCAGATGTATCTGGACGAGCACAACGGCATGCTCGGCGGCGCCAAAGTCACCTTCATCGTCGAGGACGACAAGGGCACGGTCGACGGCGACGTGTCCATGGCCAAGAAGCTTATTTTGCAGGACAAGGTGGACATGTTGGTCGGCGCGGTGCTTGGCCCAGCCTCCTATGCACTGGCGCCGATTTCGAACCAGGAAAAGACGCTCTTCATCGGTACCATCACCACCGGGGACGACATTGCCCAGCGTCAATCCGACAAATTTCCTTACACGGTATTGTCCACGTGGGTCTCGTCGCAGCCGACCCATGCGCTCGGGCAATGGGCTTGCGAACAAGGCTACAAGCGCGTCACCGCGATCGGCACCGATTACGCCTTCGGGTACGAGCAGGTTGGCGGATTCCAGAAGGCCTTCGAGGATTGCGGCGGCAAGGTCGTGCAGAAAATGTGGGTGCCTTTCGGCACCAAGGACTTCGGGCCGTACATTCCGGGCATTAAATCCGACGTCGACGCGATCTTCGCGTTGATGGTCGGACCGATGGCCCTGCAATTCCCCAAGCAGCTGCGCGCGTCCGGCAACAAGACGATCATTCTCGGCGGCAGCACCAATTATGACGAGTTCGCCCTGCCCTTCATGGGCGACGAGGTCATCTCCGACGTTTCGGCGCACATCTATAGCGCAGCACTCCAGACGCCGGCGAACGAGGCCTTCGTCAAGAAGTACCGCGCCAAATACGGCAAGGTGCCGTCGTATTATTCGGAAGCCAACTACACGACCGCGCAGTGGATCGACGAGACGATGAAGAAACACGCCGGCACCTATCCGGGGCCGCTCGAGTTCATCAAGACGATGCGCGGCATCAAGGTTGACGCAGTGCGCGGCCCGGTCGAGCTCGACGACCGGCTCACGCCGATCCAGAACATCTACATCAAGAAGGTCGAGAAGAAGAAGATGTTCGGCTACGACAAGGAGGAACTCTGGAACACGGTGATCAAGACCTATCCCAACGTCAATCAGTTCTGGACCTACGGCAAGGACACCTTCCTCAAGCAGCCGGTCTACAGCCGCGATTTCCCGCCCTGCAAGAATTGCGAATAAGATAGACGAGGCTCGGCGAAAGCCCCGGCTTCGGCCGGGGTTTTTGTTTGACAGGGGTGCGGCTGCACCAACCTGACCTTCGAGCCGGACGAGCTCGTCTGCGTGCTGGAATTTCCGCTGCGTTGACCTTGGCACG
>DATBTA010000215.1:0-11526 GCA_036559505.1 Pseudolabrys sp.
TGCGGCCTGTGCATCGATGCGTGCGATGCAATCATGAGCAAGCTCGGGCGACCGACCGGCCTGATTGCCTACGATACCGACCTCAACATCAAGCAGCGGGTCGAGGGGAAAAAGCCCTTCTACAAACTCGTGCGCATGCGCACGGTTCTTTACGCGGGCATCATCGCCGTGGTGGGTGGGATCATGCTCTACACGCTTGCCACGCGGGATAGCGAGGGCATCAGCGTCATCCACGACCGCAACCCGATGTATGTGCGGCTTTCGGACGGCGCACTCCGCAACGGCTACACCATTCGCATCGTCAATAAGCGGCTGAAATATCGCGACTTCATCGTGAGCGTTGACGGATTGCCGTCGACCCTCGTCGATTTCGTAGGTTTGCCGCCACGCGCGGACGGCCGGCAGCTCATCACGGTCGGTCCCGATCAAACCAAGGAAGTGCGCGTGGTTGTTACCGATTACAGCGCCACGCCGCCACCGCCGTCGACCTCAATTCTGTTCAAGCTGATCGATATCGACTCAGGCGAGACCGCTGAAATGCGTGATCATTTCTTTGGGCCAGGATGAGAGGTCAAAGATGCGCGTTCCTCACGCCCCCCGCGAATTGACCGGCAAGCATGTGTTGATCTGCTTCGTCGGATTTTTCGGAATCGTTTTCGCCGTCAATGCGGTGATGGTGAAAGCGGCAATGTCCACTTTCGGAGGCGTGCAGACGACAAGTTCCTACAAGGCCGGTTTGATGTTCGGGCAGGACGTCGCGCGGGCAGAACAGCAAGACGCGCTGCATTGGCAGGTCAACGGCAAGCTTTCACGCGATCGTGGCGGCAATGCCATCCTCGATATTTCAGTGCGTGATCCCAAAGGTGCTCCTGTGAACGGCCTTGTTGCGCAGGCACGGCTTGCGCATCCGGCCGACGAGCGGCGCGACCATTTGATCACGCTCAACGATGCGTCCGCCGGCCACTTTCACGGCGTAACACGGACAGAGCCTGGTCAATGGGAGCTGATTGTCGACCTTTATAAAGACGATGCGCGCGTTTTCCGCTCGCGCAGCCGGGTGATGTTGAATTCGCCATGAGCGAGCTATGACCGAGGACCTCGACCTTTCGCTCTATGCCAAGCCGATGGCAGACGGCACGCTCGGCATGGAGCTTGCCGTCGAAGGCATCGCCTGCGGAGCATGCATCGGCCGCATCGAGCATGCGGTCAGAAGCGTTCCGGGTGTGACCGAGGCGCGGCTGAACTTCACGAATCGGCGGCTGCACGTTGCCTGGTCCCCAAGGCTCGCGGAGCCGGCTGCAATTCTGCGCGCGCTCGAAGATGGCGGTTATCACGGCCATCCGTTTGTGCCGATGCGTGCCGAGCAGCAGGAGGCTGCCGAGGCGCGTCGTCTTACGCGCTGCCTGGCGGTCGCGGGTTTCGCGGCCATGAACATCATGCTGCTGTCGGTGTCCGTCTGGTCGGGAAATGTCACCGACATAACGCCCGAAACGCGCGACTTCTTCCATTGGGCCTCGGCGTTGATCGCGTTGCCTGCGGCGGCCTACGCCGGGCGGCCATTCTTTGCGAGTGCCTGGCGCGCTCTCAAGTCGCGCTCGCTCAATATGGACGTGCCGATCTCGCTCGGTGTGATCCTTGCGCTCGGAATGTCGCTGGTGGAAACGGCCAATCATGCCGAGCACGCCTATTTCGATTCCGCCATCATGCTGCTGTTTTTCCTGTTGGTCGGGCGGGCCCTCGACCATGCCATGCGTCGCAAGACCAGAGCGGTGGCAGGCAATCTGGCAGCGCTGAAAGCAGAGAATGCGCATCGGCTTATCGGCGATGAGCTTGTCAGTGTGCCTTCCGCGGCGCTGAAGGCCGGCGATCGCGTGCTGGTGAGGCCGGGCGAGCGTGTTCCGGCCGACGGCATCGTGCTTGGCGGCAAATCCGATCTCGATGAAAGCTTGATCACGGGCGAAACGGCGCGCCGCAACGTCGCGTCGGGTGCCACTGTTTATGCCGGCAGCATGAACTATTCCGGCGCCCTCACACTGAAGGTGACCGCAGCGGGTGGCGCTGCCCTGATCGACGAGATCGAGAAACTCCTGGAAAAGGCGGCGAGCGCGAAATCGCGTGCCATGCGCCTCGCCGACCGCGCTTCGCGCGTCTATGCGCCCGTCGTGCACCTCACCGCCGCGCTGACCTTGGCCGGCTGGCTGATCGCAGGCGCAAGCGTGCATGACGCCGTCATCACCGCAATTGCCGTGCTTATCATCACCTGTCCCTGCGCGCTCGCATTGGCCATTCCGGCCGTGCAGGTCGTCGCCTCCGGCGCGCTATTCCGCGCGAATGTCATTCTCAACGCCGGCGACGCCATCGAGCGCCTGGCGGAGGTCGACACGATTGTTTTTGACAAGACCGGCACCTTGACGCTGCCGGAACCGCGCGTCGTCAACGCGGCCGCGCTCGATCCGGAGCTGCTGCAAATTGCGGCGCGTCTTGCCTTGTCGAGCCGGCATCCGCTCGCGGTTGCGCTGTCGCGTGAGGCCACGACACGAGCGCCTTTCGACGATGCCGTGGAAGAGCCTGGACAGGGCGTGCGTGCGCGGATCAACGGCATCGACACGCGGCTCGGCAGTCCGCAGTTCTGCGATGTGATCACGTCAAATGCCTCGCAGGCATCGACGGTCTGCTTCCGGCACGGCAAACGCTTCGCGGTCATTGCGATCGCCCAGAAGCTCCGCCCTGACGCAGTCGATGTGATCAATGCGCTGCGTGGGCGCGGGCTCGACTTGCATATTCTCTCCGGCGACCACGTCGAGGCGGTAGCGCCGGTCGCACGCGCTCTTGACATCGAGCAATGGCAGGGCGGCCTGAAACCTGCGGAGAAAATCGCCTGCATCGAAACGTTCAAGGCTGGCGGCCGCCGCGTGCTGATGGTCGGGGACGGTCTCAATGATGCGCCGTCGCTCGCGGCCGCGCATGTGTCCTTGTCGCCGATTTCCGCTGCCGACGTGACCCAGGCTCAGGCCGACGCGGTGTTCCCGGGCGAGAAACTCAAGCCGGTGCTCGATGCCATTGTTGCCGCACGGCGCGCGCGCAGGCTGATGACGCAAAATTTGTGGCTGGCTGCGATCTACAACGCCGTTGCAGTGCCGGTCGCGATCGCCGGCGCGGTAACGCCTCTCATCGCAGCGCTGGCAATGTCCGGATCGTCGCTACTGGTCACACTCAATGCCATGCGCGCCAATAGGGGCAGTCGATGAACGTCCTGGTCTATCTTGTGCCGCTCGCCCTTGGACTCGGCCTCACGGGCCTGTTTGCTTTTTTGTGGGCTCTTCGCAGCGGCCAATACAGCGACGTCGATGGTGCGGCCTTACGCGTTTTATCGGATGACGACCTTCACGACGCCGGTACAACAAAGGACTAGGTCGCTCTGGTGCGGCTTTGTCGTGCCCAAAGAAAAGGGCCGCAGGTGAGGGCGGCCCGTTCTCGTGACCCGTTCAGTGTCAGGCTGCGCCGAGTTTCTTCACGACGCCCTGAGTGAAGAACTGCCGGATCTCGCCGGCCGGGCGGGCCTTGCTGAAGAGATAGCCCTGCATCTCGGTGCAGCCGATCGACTGCAATACTTCCAGCTGCTCGCGCGTTTCCACGCCTTCGGCAGTCGACGTCATGTTCAGGCATTTCGCGAGGCCAGCCACCGCATTCACGATCGCGAGCGGCTCGGCGCCGTTTGACAGGTCCTGAATGAACGAGCGGTCGATCTTGATCTTGTCGAAGGGGAAGCTGCGCAGATAGCTGAGCGAGGAATAGCCTGTTCCGAAGTCATCCAGTGCAATCTGCACGCCCATCTTGCGAAGCTCGTGCAACGTGGCGAGCGTCGTAAAGGTGTTCTGGAGCAGGACAGTTTCGGTGATCTCGAGCTGCAACTTGTGCGGCGACATCCCCGATTGATCGAGCGCCGCCTTGACCATGTTGACCAGGTTGCGGTTATTGAGCTGGGCCGGCGAAAGGTTGACTGCGACCTTGATGTGCTCCGGCCACTCAACCGCCTCGGCGCAGGCCGCCTTGAGCACCCATTCGCCGAGCGGCACGATCAAGCCCGTCTCCTCCGCGATCGGGATGAAGTCGGCGGGAGAAATCAGGCCGCGGGTCGGGTGGTTCCAGCGCAGCAGTGCCTCGAACGCGTTGACGTCATTGGTCTGCAGGACGACGAGCGGTTGGTAATAAAGCTCGAATTGCTCGGTCGCGAGCGCCTTGCGCAAATCCATTTCGAGCTCGCGGCGCACCTTCATGCGGGTGTTCATCTCCGGCTCGAAGAAGCGGAAAGTGCCGCGGCCGTCAGCCTTGGCGTCGTACATCGCCATGTCGGCATTCCGCATCAGCTCGCTCGACTCAACGGCATCCATCGGCGCAACCGAGATGCCGATACTGATGTCGGTGACGATCTGATGGCCCTCGATCTGGTAGGGCTTGATCACCGACTCGCGGATGCGCTTCGAGAGCGCGGCGGCGTCGGTGGCTTGCTCCATCTGCGTCATGATGATGGCGAACTCGTCGCCGCCCATGCGTGCGACCACGTCGAGCTCGCGCGTGCAGCCGCGCAGACGCTCGCCGACAAGCTTGAGCAGCTCGTCGCCGATTTGGTGTCCGAGCGCGTCATTGACGCTCTTGAAGTGGTCGAGGTCGAGGCAAAGCACCGCCAGGCACTCGCCGCGCTTGACGCGCTTGATCTCGTGGTTCAGTTGTTCGAGCAGGAGCGTCCGGTTCGGGAGGTCGGTCAGCGCATCGTGCCGAGCCATGTGCGCGATGCGTTCCTCCGAGCGCTGGCGCTCGGTGACGTCTTCGTGGGTTGCCAGCCAGCCGCCGCCCGTGAGGGGCTTGTTCACGACCGAGAAAGCGCGCCCGTCCGGAAGGTTCACGACCTGATTGAAGGTCTTACCTTCGGAGATGCCCTCCTTGAGCCGTGCGATGTATTCGTCGACATCGCCAGAGAAACTGCCGAGCTCCATCCGGTGCTCGAGGAGATCGCGCAGGAGACATCCCGATTTAACGATTTCCGGCGAAAGACCGTACAATTCGATATAACGTTGGTTGCAAAAAATTAGGCGCGTTTCCTGATCGAACATCAGCACGCCCTGGGACATGTTGTTCAGGACGGTCTGCAGCAGCCGTTCGTCTTTCCGCGACATGTGCGGAAAAGCCAGAATATCAGCGCGTACAGAGTGATATTTCGACTGATCCATTGTGAGCCCCTCGACGAGAAAGGTATCCGGGTCGGTGCTCATCATTACGGTTGGCGGGTGTGGAAGCTGTTAGGGATTCAAAGTTGGTTTAATTAAAACCAGAACGATCGGAATCGACCCATTTCAAAGGCAGAATTGCGGGCTCTCGGCACGGGGCCACCTGGTGCCGGGCCGGAATCTTAAATCAGTTTTTTTGTGATCCTGAACACAGAGGGCGCCGCCGCAGGCGCCTAGTTTCACACTCACGAAACCAAAAGACGTCAGGGAGACATCAAATGCGCATCGTCATCATCGTTGCCTGCGCAGCCGCATTGGGTTTCTCGGCCTGGGCGAATCTTCCCGCCGATGCAGGCCAGTCCACCGGCGCGCCGACCGCATCGGTCACCACGACAGAGTAGTTGGCGCCGTCCGAGACGGTTCTGACCCCGAATTGGCAGGAGGCCGGGCTTTGCCCGGCCTCTTCCTTGCAACAGCTGCCCGGCCTTTTTCTTGCAAGATGGAGGGGCTGGTCGTCCCGGCGCGGACCCGATCTATCGAGCAGCCACCATGAAACGTTAACTGCCTTTCGGCGAAGGGAGGCCGCACGCCGATCCCAACGAAATTTTCCGTTCCGTGGACTGTTCGTGATTGCAGCGTGAAGGGGTCAACCAATGGAAAATCTTTTTTTGACGACGCTGCTGATCAGCGTCGTGATCGGCGTGCTCATCATCTATCACGTGACGCCGGAAGGCTGACACGCAACGCCGCTGGCCCCCGCGCGCGGGAGGCCAGCCCGAAATTGCCAAAGGGTGGTGTCTAGTAGCAGACGCGGGTCCACCGCAAGACGCGATGACCCCAGCGGTTGATCACCCAGCGGCGGCGCATGACGCAGTCGCCCCCGTAGGCGTAATACGGGCCGCCGTAGTAGCCGCCGTAATAGGGCGCTCCGACGCCGATCGCGAAACCAGGCGCGAAGCCCCAACCGAACCCACCCCAACCGCCATGGCCGCGCCAGCCACCATGCCATCTCGCTTCCGCGGCGCCGGGTAGGGCCACTGTGGCTGTCCCAACGGCAATGACTGCTGCGGCCGCCATGACAATCCTTCGAAGTGACGTACGCATCGCTATTCCTCCACACCAACAACCTGAACGATCAATGGCGGGGGATGAAACTCGTTCCATCGGAACCGGCGGCCGGCGGTGTCCCGGCCGATGCCGGGCGGCGCAGGGGAGGCGTGGGTCCAGCAGCGTCGTCCCGCTCGGACGGGGGCATCCACGGGGGGTCTGCATTTCGAGGCCGGCGTGCGTGTTTTTGGCGGCGCAGCACCGGTCCCGGCATTAACAGATGTGATCCACCTCACTCGATTACCGTGCGACCGCGCTGTATTATCCGGGCCGAAAAACGGATAGTGCCTAGGTCACCGGTGGGGGACGCATGTTCACCGCAAATCTCGAGTCAGCCGTCGATCGCTTCTACGATTTCGTTGTGCAGGTCTCGTGGATCGACAGACTGACCACCCATCTGGGTTTCGACCCGGCCAAATTCACGGTCGACGGCGTCTTCCATCACCTGATGGAGATTGCGGTGGCGAATATCAACACCGCGAACATGCTCGCGCTCGGCGGCGCGATATTTTACGTGGCGACCCTGATGATGCGCACGATCGTTCCACTGCGCGTCATCGGTATCATCAGCATCGCATTTTTCATCGCCTATGGCGTCGTTGCGGGCGCGGTCTCGACGCTGTTGCTTTATCTCTTCTCGCTGCCGGTCAACATTATCCGCCTGCGTCAAATGCTCACCCTTGTGCGAAAGGCGCGGAGTTCGGCGCAGGGCGACCTCTCGATGGACTGGCTGCGGCCTTATATGACGCCGCGAAAATACAAAACGGGCGACATCCTTTTCCGCAAAGGTGACGTGGCCAACGAGATGTTCCTGACGGTGACCGGGAAATTCCTGGTCACCGAACTCGGCATCGAGCTTCCGCCCGGCCGCCTGATGGGTGAGCTCGGCTTCGCTGCTCCGAAGAACCGCCGTACGCAGACCATCCAGTGCCTCGAAAGCGGCGACGTGCTGAGCATCACCTACGAGACGCTGCTTGAATTGTATTTCCAGAATCCGGAGTTCGGCTACTACCTGCTGAGCCTGACCAGTGAGCGCCTCCTGCAGAATATTTCGCGCCTGGAAGGCGCGCTTGAAGACAGCAAGGCCAAGGTCCAGCAATTAGAGCGGGGCTTGCCCGCCGCGGCGCCGCGCTAGGCACAGTCGAATTTCCTCTGCCCTCCCGCTTGAAAATGTGCAGTACTATCGGAGAAGGTTGAGACGACTGCCAGAACGGTCGCAACGACAGAAATTTTCAGGGGGGATGCAATGATGCGGGCAGGAATAGCGGCCGGCATGCTGGCCGGGGCCGTGATCGTGATGGCAGCCATGCCGGCGGCGGCGCAGGTGCGCGACGCGGTTTATCGGGGCACCCTTATCTGCGACAAGCTGCCGTTTTCGGCCGGCAAAGGCCGCGAGGCGATCGAAGTCACGATCGCGGGCGGCACCGTTCGCTACAGCCACGTCGTACGCCTGCGCGATGCAGCCGAGCCTGTCCCGGAACAGGGAAAGGGCAGCCTCAACGGACAAGACCTCGAGCTGCAAGGTTCATGGAAGTCGGGCAGTCGTCAGTATGAGGCGAAGTACAGCGGTGCATTCGTGCGGCGGCACGCCGACCTCAAGGGCACGCAGACCTGGACGGACGGCGGTAAGAGCTTCACGCGCGCATGCACCGGTACGATCAAGCGGCCGTTCAGAGTCTTTCTGCCGGGCGAAAAGAAGTAGGGCGGTGCGGTATCTTTGCGAACCCGGTCGTCGCGCGGGCTGACTGGCCGCGCAGGGAGGCCCCGTATTCGCCGCAAAATTGCCGCTAGACTCTGGAGGCGGCAGACAGGCATTCTTGATCGGAACCGGAACCACCCCATTTGTTTTAAGGCCGGTGGCCCCCAGTCGGGCAGCTCAACTCCAACCTTGAAAGGGAAGCGTCCCTTGCGAACCCGAATTTTGCATGCACTCGCGCGTATTGCCATTCCCGCTTGCGCCTTGGTTGCGGCGATCGCCATGCCGCCTCTGCCGGCTTCTGCCGCGGACGGCCTCTTTGCCGAATTTCCGGGCAGCTGGAGCGGCGCTGGAACGCTGAAGCCCGAGAATGGCGCAGCCGAACGTATCCGCTGTAATGCCAACTACCGCAAGGGAAGCGCCCCGAACGAAATCAATCTTCAGTTGCGCTGCGCCAGCGACAGCTACAATTTCGATCTCAGCGGCGAATTCGCGGTCGACGGCCAAAACCAGGTCAATGGCCGCTGGACCGAACGCACGCGCAGCGTAGGCGGCACGGCCGTCGGCAATATGAGGGGCGACCGGCTGCAGCTCCACGTCGAAAGCGCGGGCTTTTCGGCCGAGCTTGTCATGATTACGAAAAACAAGCACCAAAGCGTCATCATCGACTCGCATGGCGCCGGGCAGGTCGTGAAAGCGTCCATCAGCCTCAACAGAAGCTGACCTCGCCGGCTCGATCTCGCGCCAGCCTGCTTACGAGCTGTCGGCCCAGCCCGACCTGTCGTGGCTGGTGTCGCCGTAGCGGGCGACCGCACCCGCATCCGTAAAACTGCGACAAGTGTGAGGTGGCTCACAAATCCTATGGGCGCATCGGTGCAAGGGTGATGTGGGGACATCCTGGGAAGGAACCTCTCATGCGCCGAACACTCACAGTTGCAGCCATTGCCGTTCTGGTTTTTGCCGGGATCGCCAAACTGGTCGCAGCGCCAAGCAGGACTGCTGCCGGCACGGACGCCTCGGTTCAACCCACGATATCGATATACGATCTGCACACCGGGTATCCCGGGATGAACACGCTGCCGGTTGCGGAAATACCGCAGCCCTAGGCGGCTACGGCATCTGCGGATAGCCGGCCGTTTTCCACAACGGCCGGCATCGGCCACCGTTTAACCAGCCTAAATCAGGCTTTTCGTGATCCGCGTCACAGCGCGGGTCACGGCATCGGCGTAGATACAATTTCAAGAAAATCTCTTTTGCCGTGGAGGCAAAGATGCAACGCGTAACGGCAATGATGGCGTACGTTGTGAGCGAGGGAAGGCTGTGTGCGCTCAAGCCCGCGGAGTGGTCGCTCCTTTTGACCGGCGTGGCGCTTTGTGGGATCGCGACACTTCTTTTCCTGATGCTCCACGCCTAGCCCGCACGAAATACCGCAACCAGCGAAAGCTTTTTCGACAACGACGGTCCGGAGCATCCGGATCGCGAGCGGTCTCGTACCTCTGCGGAACCGGGAATTGACTAAGCGCAACGTGGCTGGCGCCGATCTCTGTCAGAAACCACGGCAGAGACAGCCACATAACAGGGTGGGAGCCCAGCGGGCATACGGTTTCGGGTCTTCGGCCTGAGATTGCCGCTCGCAACGAGGTCAGTCATGAATGAATCACGCGCCCCGGCAAAACCATGCCCGCTCTGCGGCGTCGCGCTTGTGCGCGTGCCGACGGACGGCTGCTCGATCGTCTACAGGTGCTATCACTGCAAAACTGAAGTGGTGAAACCGATCCGGCGCGACCCCGAACGGCGTCCAGTCACGAGCCGGCGAGGGATCGCGCGGTTCCGCGCATAGAACGACGCGGGTGTCGGTTCAGTTGCCAAGCGGCGCAAGTGCGTCGCGCAGCGTCTCGGTGGGTATCTGGAATAGGCCCGCAAAAGGCTGATCCATTTCCAGGATGAGAAACAGGGCGCCGGAGACCGACAGCGCTCCGACCACAAACGTCACAACCACGATAGGCACCGGTCGCACGAACAAACCGAAGCTTGCGAATATGACGGCGAGCCAGAAAATAAGAATCGTCAGAAACGGTGCCGGAATGGAATCGTGCGACTGGGTGAAAAGGGCCAGTCGCGACTGGGCGAGCTGAACTGCGGCGCTGATGATGCGCGTCTGCAACTCATGCTGCGCTTCCGTATTGGCCTTCAGCTCTTGAATTCTCGCTATAAATCGTTGTGCTTCGGAAGTTGTCTCAAACGGCGCCGGCTTTCCGCTGCGGCCTTCGTTCGTGATGCGTTCGACGATGATGGGAACGCCGATGCGCAGCATGCCGCGCAGATTTTGCGCATCCGGTCCATATTGCTCCAGCAATAAATCGAGAAAAATCACGTTTGCCGTGATTTGCTTGAACTGCGTCGAGCGCGCGTCGTAAGAGTTCTTGGCCGACGCAATCAGCAGACCAAGCACGAGCGCGGCAATGGTGCCGATGAGGCCGGTGCTGAGCCTCACGACATCCTTCACGTCATCGCGCAGATGGTCGGCCGAAACGACCTTGCGGAAATACATGCCCAGCATCGCCCCGCCGAGCACCAACACAAAAGCAATCGCTGAAATGATCAGCGGCCTCATCGAAAATCCCCCTAGCCGATGACTTTGGCCATGGCGTCCATGGCTTTTTCGTCCGGATTGGCCAGGCAGCGCTCGATGAAGTCGTCGCTTTGCTTGTGCAGGACGTCGAGATTGAATTTCGTGCTTCCGGACTTGCCCAGCATGAACCCACGCAGGAAGGCGATGGCGACGTCGCGATTGGCGCCGCTCTCGCGCATGATGTCCTTGCAGGAATATTGCTCGACGGCGCGATCCTTGCTGTCCTGCGCCACAATGGGCGCGATCGCGCCGGCCAGAAGGACCGCGGCGCCAAGAATGGCCGCGCGATACGTTCGCCTCATTTTTGCTAGCCCCTTAGTTGCAGCTGCTCCGGCGCAGAATGCCGATGCATCGTGTTCCGCCACCGAACGTGATGGCGCCGAAGGTTGCAGGATCATTGTCGCGCACGATTGAGAAAGTCTCACGGCCAAGACTCGGGTTCGATCGAGACGTCGTCCCGTCGGGCCTTTTGCCCATCTGCTCGCTGCAGTAGGTGCCGTCGATGGCCGGATTGCAGGTTTGAGCGATGCCCTCCGCACGAAGTATCGCGACAACAATGAGCGCGACCAGCAGAACCCTTGGCACCGCGCCGCGAAGCATCGTCATCGGCTGAAATCCTGTTGCAAAAACCCTTTTGCAAAATCCTATGGCAAAGACCAAGCCGTTGAAAGGCCACGGTCTTCAAGCAGGCGCAACGGCCTATCAGGCCATAATTCGGCATTGATCTGGGTCAACATCACTGAAAAAAACAGGTTATGATCGAAACAGAAGTTCGCGATCGGGCAGTCTTTAACATTCGGGGGTACGTATGTTGCGAGTAACCACTGCAGTCCTGGCGCTTGTCTTTGCGACGGCGGCGTCTGCGC
>DATBTA010000216.1:0-4702 GCA_036559505.1 Pseudolabrys sp.
GGTGTCCACATGTGGAACGGAACGGCCGAGATCTTGAAGCAGAAGCCTACGAACAGAAACACCAGGCCGAAGATCAATCCGACGCTGGCGCCCGACTGCGTCGCCTTGGCAATGCCGGAAAAGTTGACCGTCCCCGTGAATCCGTAGATCAGGGACGCGCCGTACAGCAGCATTCCCGACGACAGCGCCCCGAGCACAAAATATTTCAGCCCCGCCTCGGTCGATTTGACGTTCTCGCGATTGGATGCCGCGATGACGTAAAGCGGCAAACTCATCAGTTCGAGCCCGAGATAAAGTGCGATCAGGTCGGAGGCCGAGATCAGCATCAGCATGCCGAGCGTCGACAGCAGGAAGAGCGTTCCGTACTCGAATTTCTGCTGATTTTCTATGGTGAGGTAGTCGAGTGACAGCAGGAGGGCCCCGCCCGAGCCAACCAAGGTCAGCAGCTTGAGGAAGCGGGCGTAGTCGTCAACGAGAAAGCTGCCACCGAACATTGCGTGGGTGCCCGGCGGCACCGAGCTCAGCGCCGCCCCGGCCAGCAGCAGCACGATGAAGCAGAATCCGTTGACCACCGCCGCGCTGCGCTCGCCAATCGCGACGCCGAGCATCAGCATCGCCATGGCGCCGCAAGCAAGCACAAGCTCCGGCAGCAGCGGGATCAGCTCATGAAGGGTGGGCAGCTGGCTCATTGGCACCACCCTATTGTACGGCCAGCGCGGCGGTCTTGGCCGCCGCGACCGCGTGATTGTAATTTTCCAGCAATTGCGCGACGGACGCCGCCGACATATCGAGCACGGGCTTCGGCGCCACGCCAAACAGGATTGTCAGCACGACGAGCGGCGCAAAGATCACCGCTTCGCGCCAGCCGATATCGCGGATGCCTTCAAGCGAAGGCTTCAGGTTGCCAAAGATCATCTTGCGATAGAGCCACAGCGCATAGGCCGCCGACAGGATGACGCCAAACGTGGCGAGCGTGGCGACCGCCGTATTGGCCCTGAACGTGCCGATAAGGGCGAGGAATTCACCGACAAATCCCGATGTCCCCGGCAGGCCGACATTGGCCAGCGTGAACACCATGAAGACGAAGGCGTAGAGCGGCATCCGATTGACCAAACCGCCATAGGCCGCGATCTCGCGCGTGTGCATGCGGTCGTAGACCACGCCGACGCAGAGGAAGAGCGCGCCTGACACGATACCGTGCGAAATCATCTGGAATATGCCGCCGGCTATCCCCTGCGTCGTGGCCGCGAAAATACCCATGGTGACGAAGCCCATATGTGCGACCGACGAGTACGCGATGAGTTTTTTTACGTCTTCCTGCATCAGCGCGACGAGTGATGTGTAGATGATGGCAACAACGGAAAGCGTGAAGATAAGCGGCGCAAAGTCGTGGCTAGCGGCGGGGAACATCGGCAGCGAGAAACGCAGGAAGCCGTAACCGCCCATCTTCAGCAGGATGGCAGCCAGGATGACGGATCCTGCCGTCGGGGCCTCGACATGCGCATCAGGCAGCCAGGTATGAACGGGCCACATCGGCATCTTCACGGCGAAGGAAGCGAAGAAAGCGAGCCAGGCCCACTTCTGCAGGCCGAGCGGGAAGCCGTGACGCAGCAGCGCCACGATGTCGGTCGTGCCCGCTTCCCAATACATCGCCATGATGGCGAGCAGCATCAGAACCGAACCGAGCAGCGTGTAGAGGAAGAACTTGAAGCTCGCATAGACGCGGCGCGGACCGCCCCAGATTCCGATAATCAAGAACATCGGGATCAGGCCGCCTTCAAAGAACAAATAAAACAGGAGGAGATCGAGCGCCGAAAAGGTGCCGACCATCAGCGTCTCCAGCACCAGGAAGGCGATCATGTATTCCTTCACGCGCGTCTGGATGACCGTCCAGCTAGCGAGAATGCACAGCGGCATCAGAGCCGTCGTGAGGATAACGAACGGCAGCGAAATGCCGTCGACGCCCATATGATACGAGGCAATGCCCAGCCAATTAAGTTTCTCGACAAACTGGAATTCCGCCGAACTGGCATCAAAGCGCCAGACCATCACCAGCGAAATCGCAAACGTCACAAGCGTTGCCCATAGCGCGATCCAGCGCGCGGTGCCGCGCGCGAGGCGCTCGTTGCCGCGCACCAGCAACATGACGAGCACCGCGCCGAACAGCGGCAGGAACGTGACGACGGAGAGGATCGGCCAGCTCATCAGTGACCCCCCGTCGCGAACATGAACCAGGTGATGAAGGCCGCGGCGCCAATGAGCATCGCGAAGGCGTAGTGGTAAAGATAGCCCGTCTGCAGCCGCACGACGTTGCGCGTGACGTCGAGAACACGCGCCGATACGCCGTCCGGCCCAAAGCCATCGATCAGCCAGCCGTCGCCGCTCTTCCACAGCAACCGGCCGAGAGATTTGGTCGGACGGACGAAAATCACCTCATAGAGCTCGTCGAAATACCACTTGTTGAGCAGGAAGCGGTACAGCACGTCGTGCTGGCGTGCGAGCTCAGCCGGAATATCCGGACGACGGATATAGAACTGCCAGGCGATCAGAAAGCCGATCACCATCATCACGGTTGGGAGGACGCCGACCTGCAGCGGCACATGATGCATCTCTTCCAGCACATGGTTCGTTTTCGCGAAGGTCAACGATTCGCGGAAAAATCCTTCGACGCCGCGTCCGGCGAAAATCTCCTTGAACGGCAGCCCCGCGAGAACAGAACCGGCGGCCAGGAACCCGAGCGGAATCAGCATCACCATCGGGCTCTCATGCGCATCGCGCCAATGCATGCGGTCGTGCGGTTCGCCGTGGAACGTTTTGAAAATCAGCCGCCATGAATAGAATGACGTCAACAGGGCCGCCGCAACCGTGCAGATGAAGGCGTAAAGCGCCATCGGATTCTTTCCGACGAACGCCGCCTCGATGATCGCATCCTTTGAGAAATATCCAGCTGTAAGCGGGAATCCCGTAAGCGCCAGAGTGCCGATGATCATCACGATATAGGTATAGGGAATGCGATCCTTCAGGCCACCCATGTGACGGATGTCCTGCTCGTGGTGCATCGCATGGATCACCGAGCCTGAGCCGAGGAACAGAAGAGCCTTGAAGAAAGCATGTGTGAACAGGTGGAACATGCCGACCGAGTAAGCCCCAACACCCATCGCCACGAACATGTAGCCGAGCTGCGAGCAGGTCGAATAGGCGACGATCCGTTTGATGTCGTTCTGCACGAGGCCGATCGTCGCCGCGAACAACGCAGTGGTGGCCCCGATCAGCGTTACGAACGTTTGCGCATTCGGCGCCAGCTCGAACAGAGGCGAAAGGCGCGCGACCATGAACACGCCGGCGGTCACCATCGTGGCGGCATGGATGAGCGCAGAGACCGGCGTCGGCCCTTCCATCGCGTCCGGCAGCCACGTGTGCAGCAGGAACTGCGCCGACTTGCCCATGGCGCCCATGAACAGGAGCAGGCAGGTGATCGTGAGTGCGTCGAGCTGCCAGCCGAACATGTTGATGGTTTTGCCGGTCAGAGCCGGGGCTTGCGCAAACACGGTGTCGAGATCGATCGCGCCGGTCAGCATGAACACGGCGAAAATGCCAAGCGCAAAACCGAAGTCGCCGACCCGGTTGACGATGAACGCCTTGATTGCGGCCGCGTTCGCTTCCGGCTTGTGATACCAGAAGCCGATCAGCAGATAGCTCGCAAGCCCCACGCCTTCCCAGCCGAAGAACAACTGCACGAGATTGTCCGCCGTCACCAGCATCAGCATGGCGAAGGTGAACATCGACAGATAGCCGAAGAAACGGGGCCGGTACGGGTCTTCGTGCATGTAGCCGATCGAGTAAAGGTGCACGAACGCCGAGATTGTATTCACGACCACCAGCATCACGGCCGTGAGCGTATCGATGCGCAGCGACCATTCGACTTTCAAATCGCCCGCGGCCATCCATGTGAACACAGGAACGCGCACATCGTGGTGCGCAAAGCCGACATCCACAAATGCGATCCATGACAGAATCATGGAAATCATCAATAGCGTCGTCGTGATAAGCTCGGCCGTACGCGAGCCCACCGCCGCTGGCGCATGCCCCTCTTCGACATGATGCGAGTCGTGACTGACCGCGCCGCCATGATGCGCACCATGGTCGGTTGCATGGTCTTCACCACCTGGAGCCGGCCCCTTGCCCGGGAAACGGGCACGCGCGCCGACTAGCGCGATCAGACCGGCGAGGATCGCGCCGAGAAGCGGAAGAAAGACGATCGCCTGATACATTCCGCCCCTAGCCCTTCATCAAATTGATGTCTTCGACGGCGATCGAGCCGCGGTTGCGGTAGAAGACGACCAGGATGGCAAGACCGATCGCGGCCTCTGCGGCGGCCACGGTCAGCACCAATAGTGCGAAGATCTGACCGACGATGTCGCCGAGATGCGTCGAGAACGCCACCAGGTTGATGTTGACCGCAAGCAAGATCAACTCGATCGACATCAGGATGATGATGACATTCTTGCGATTCAAAAAAATGCCGAAGATCCCGAGTGTGAACAGGATCGCGGCAACTGAGAGGTAATGGCCGAGGCCGATGGTCATGTATTGCTCCCCAGGCCCTGCCCGGACCGCACTTTCACCACGTCGATTGAAGCAGCGGGCGTTCGCGCGACCTGCTCGGAAATATCCTGGCGCCGCACGCGGACGCGGTGCTGGA
>DATBTA010000217.1:0-3173 GCA_036559505.1 Pseudolabrys sp.
TCGAGTCCGGAGGCTTGCGCCTTTTTCGCAACATCGAGGGGGTTTTGCTTGAGTTGCGGCGCCGACGGCAGCCAGCCCATGCGCTCTGCGCGCACATTGTAGTCGATCAACGCACCGTCCCACGGACCTGCCGGCGCGGTCGGTGACAATATCTCGTCAATACCGACCGTCTCGTAACGCCACTGGTCGGTATGAGCATAGAAGAAAGACGTCGAATTCTGCTGACGCGGCGGACGGCTCCAATCCAGCGCAAAGGCCAGGGGCAACCAGCCCGATTGCGGACGCAGCTTTTCCTGTCCGACGTAATGCGACCAGCCACCGCCGGACTGGCCCACGCAGCCGCACATCACCAGCATATTGATGACGCCGCGGTAGTTCATATCGCAGTGGTACCAGTGGTTCATGGCGGCGCCGATGATCACCATCGAGCGGCCCTTGGTTTTTTCCGCATTGAGCGCAAATTCGCGCGCCACGGTGATGATCTGGTCGCGCGGCACGCCGGTGATTTTTTCGGCCCAGGCCGGCGTGTATGGCACGTTCTCGTCGTAGGACTTGGCGACGTGCTCGCCGCCGAAACCGCGGTCGAGGCCGTAATTGGCGACGAACAGGTCGAACACCGAAGCGACCAGCGCCTCGCCGTCCTTCAACGTCACGCGCTTGGCCGGTACCTTGCGTACCAGCACGCTCGGGTGGCTGGTGCCGGCGAAATGATCGTGCTCGCGATTGCCGAAATACGGGAAGCCGACGTCGGCAAGTTCGTCCTTGTCATTGGCGAAGGTCAGCTGCAGGTTGGTCTCTTCGCCGTCCGACTGCTTTTCCTCAAGATTCCACTTGCCCTTCTCGCCCCAGCGGAAGCCAACAGAGCCGCGCGGCACGACGATGCTCTCTGAAGTCTCGTCATAGGCGACCGTCTTCCACTCCGGGTTATTGGTCTCGCCGAGATTGTCGGCAAAGTCGGAAGCGCGCAGTAAGCGGTCGGGCACCATCTTGTCGCCCTGCTTCACCAACCGCACCAGCATCGGCATGTCGGTGTACTGCCGGACATAATCCTCGAAATACTCGGCCTGCCGGTGGAGATAGAACTCGCGAAGGATCACGTGACCCATCGCCATAGCGAGCGCAGCATCGGTGCCCTGCTTCACCGAGATCCACAGATCGGCGAATTTCGAAGCTTCCGAATAGTCGGGGCAAATCACCACGCTCTTGGCGCCGCGATAACGCGCTTCGGTGTAGAAATGCGCATCCGGCGTGCGGGTCTGGGGAACGTTGGAGCCCCACAGAATCAGGAAACTCGAATTGTACCAATCGGCGCTTTCAGGAACGTCGGTCTGCTCGCCCCATGTCTGGGGAGACGACGGCGGCAAGTCGCAATACCAGTCGTAGAACGACATGCAGACGCCGCCGAGCAGCGACAGGTAGCGGGAACCGGCCGCGTACGAAACCATCGACATTGCCGGTATCGGCGAGAAGCCGATGACGCGGTCGGGTCCGTGTTTCTTTACGGTATACGCATTGGCCGCAGCGATGATTTCTGTGACTTCATCCCAGGTTGCGCGCACGAAACCACCGAGCCCACGCTTTTCCGTATAGGCCGCACGCTTCTTCGGATCCTCGACGATCGAGCCCCAGGCGGCAACCGGCGTGCGCAACGCCCTCGCCTCGCGCCAGAATTTGAGCAGGCGCGAGCGCACCAGCGGGTACTTCACGCGATTGCCGGAATAGAGGTACCAGGAATAGCTCGCTCCGCGGGAACATCCGCGCGGCTCATGATTGGGCAACTCGGGACGCGTGCGCGGGTAGTCGGTCTGCTGCGTCTCCCAGGTGACGATGCCGCCTTTGACGTAAATCTTCCACGAGCACGAGCCGGTGCAATTGGCGCCGTGCGTGGAGCGCACGATCTTGTCGTGCTGCCATCGCTTCCGGTAACCGTCTTCCCAGCGGCGATCCTCCCGCGTGGTGATTCCGTAGCCGTCCGAAAAATCAGCAACGGTCCGCTTGAAGAAGGTCAGGCGATCAAGAAAATGACTCATAATCTTCCCCTCATTCAGCGGGAGCGGCAGCGGAAGCCATTCTTCGCGATGTCGATCGACGCTCGACATCGTAAAGCAGACCGCCGGGACGTGTGTAGAACCACCAGGTGATCACGAGGCAGCTTACGTAGAAGATCAAGAAACCCCAAAGCGCAAACTCGACACCGCCTGTCAGCGCAATCGATGATCCATAAGATTTTGGAATAAAGAACGCGCCGAACGCCGCGATTGCGGAAGTAAATCCTGTGATAGCGGCGGACTCTTTCTCCGCCTGCCGCAGCTGCTCGTCTTTCTCGAGTTTCGGCATCAGGCGCGCAATTTCCTTGCGCATGATGTTGGGGATCATCTGGAAGGTCGACGCATTACCCACGCCCGTTGCGAAGAACAGGAGCAGGAACATCGCAAAGAAGCCCCAAAACGCGTTGGGTTGATCCTTGATGCCGAGGAAATAGAGAACGCCCGCGACTCCGGCCATCATCAGTACGAAAACGCCGAGCGTGACACGCCCCCCGCCCCACCGGTCGGAGACCCAGCCGGTCGCCGAGCGCGACAGCGCTCCGACCAGCGGGCCGAGGAAGACAAACGGAAGCGCGTCGACTGCGGGAAATTGAGTTTTAGCCAGCAGCGGGAAGCCGGCCGAGTAGCCGATGAAGGAACCAAAGGTTCCGGTGTAAAGCCAGCACATCAACCAGTTGTGCTTGCGTTGGAAGATGACCGCCTGCTCGCTAAAGGACGCCTTGGCCGACGCGATGTCGTTCATGCCGAACCAGGCAGCAAACGCGCTCGCGGCGATAAACGGCACCCAGATAAAGCCGGCATTTTGCAGCCACATCGGCACGGAGCCGGCCGGGCCTTTCACCATCGTGGGATCGCCGCCGAACCAGCCGAACACGCCGACGGTGATGATGAGAGGCACCACGAGCTGCACGACGCTGACGCCGAGATTTCCGAGCCCGGCATTGAGCGCGAGTGCATTACCTTTTTCAGACCGGGGGAAGAAAAACGAGATGTTGGCCATCGACGATGCGAAGTTTCCGCCACCAAATCCGCAGAGCAAGGCCAACCCTAGAAAGATGAAATATGGCGTACTCGGATTTTGCACCGCGTAACCGATGCCCACGGCCGGAATCATCAACGACCAGG
>DATBTA010000218.1:0-7442 GCA_036559505.1 Pseudolabrys sp.
CCGGGCACGGTTGCCAGATCGCGCTGGACCGCGTCGAGCTCGTCGCGGTGATGCACAGTCAGGCCGCGAGGCCACTCGATGTCCTTCGCGTATTTCCAGGGCTCATCGGTGACGACGACAATTCGCCTGGCGCCCTCGGCCGCTACTTGGGCAGCGATCTGGGGCACAGTCAGCCCGCCATCATTGGCCTGCCCGCCAGTCATCGCCACGGCGTCGTTGAACAGGATCTTGTAGGTCATGTTCACGCCGGACGCGATCCCGGCGCGGATCGCGAGGTAGCCGGAATGGTTATAGGTACCGTCGCCAAGATTCTGGAAAATATGTCCGCGGTTCGAGAACGGCGCCTCGCCGATCCAGTTTGCGCCCTCCCCGCCCATCTGCGTGAAACCGAGGGTCTCGCGGTCCATCCATTGCGCCATGTAATGGCAGCCAATGCCGGCATAGGCGCGGCTGCCTTCCGGTACACGCGTCGACGTGTTGTGCGGGCAGCCAGAGCAGAAATAAGGGATGCGCTGGGCGACGTCAGTCGTTTCGGCGAGGGCTTTCTGCGCTGACTTCAGGCGGGCAATATGCGCCGTGAGCTCTTCATTCGAGCTGTAGCGCAGCAACCTTTCGCCGATACAGATGGCGATATCGTTCGGGTCGAGTGCGCCTTTGACCGGGAAAAGCCAGTTGCCTTGCTCATCCTTCTTGCCGATGCACACAGGCTGGTTGGCCGAGCCGTAGAGCTCTTCGCGTACCTGCACCTCGATGAGCGAACGCTTTTCCTCGACTACGATAATGAGATCGAGGCCCTGAGCAAATTCGGCAAGCTCCTGCCGGCCGATCGGCCACACGCAGGCAATTTTGAAGATGCGCAGGCCGAGATCGTTGCACTTCATCTCGTCGATGCCGAGCTCATCGAGCGCCTGGCGCACATCGAGGTAAGCTTTCCCGGTCGTGATGATGCCGATTTTCGGGGCGCGGCCGCCGGAGGTGATGATGCGATTGAGCCTGTTGGCGCGCACGAAGGCCAGCATCGCATCGCGCTTGAAATCGTGCAGACGCGCTTCCTGCCCGAGGATCGTGTCGACAAGCCTGATATTGAGCCCGCCATCGGGCATCCGGAAATCGTCTGGCCTGATGATCTTGATGCGATCGAGAGACCCGTCGACCACGCCGGTCGACTCCACCGTCTCGTGCATACACTTGAGCGCGGTCCATGCGCCGGTAAAGCGCGACATCGCCCAGCCATAGAGCGCGTAGTCGATGATCTCCTGCACGCCGGCCGGATTGAGGATGGGCATCATTACATCGACAAAGTGGAATTCCGACTGATGCGCGGTGGTCGACGATTCAGCCGTGTGATCGTCGCCCATCAGAGCGATGACGCCGCCGTTCCTGGAGGTGCCGGCAAAATTGGCGTGACGGAAGACGTCGCCGGAGCGATCGACGCCCGGACCCTTGCCGTACCACATGCCGAATACACCATCGAATTTGCCTTCGCCGCGCAGCTCGGCCTGCTGCGAGCCCCAGAGCGCGGTGGCCGCGAGTTCCTCGTTGATGCCGGGCTGGAACTTCACGTCCGCCGCCGTGAGTATCCGTCCGGCGCGCATGAACTGCTGGTCAAGACCGCCGAGCGGAGAGCCGCGATAGCCGGTGACGTAGCCGCCCGTGTTCAGGCCGATGCGGCGATCGCGCTCCTTCTGCATGAGGCAGGCACGGATCAATGCCTGATAGCCGGTCACGAAGACATGTGACTGGTTGAGGTCGTACTTGTCGTTCAGGCTGACCGGTCGAAGCGGCATGGAACGCCTTGTAAAGCCGGCAATGCGATGCCGGGTCTCCCTCATATAGGGTTGGCCGGGACGGCGCAAAGCGCAGAAACCGCGCTGAAGCTATACTTCACGAGCGTTGGGTCAATTTCGAAATTTTAGCGAGCCATAAAAGGAAATTTCCTTAAGTGGGCTCCGCGCGCATTTTGGCGCAATGCAGCAGGCAAGGCAGACCCACGCCCATGTGGGTGGTCAAAACAGCGGCGGCCTGCCACAAGATTGGCCAGCCGGACTTCCGCCTGATGTTGCAACCGACAGCCTCTTCCATCGAATCCAAAAGATCGTGGGCCGTCGCCATGGCGGCTCTCTTCACCATGCTTATGGCGTTCGGCGCCGCATGGATCACGGCGGTCGCGCTCAAGGACATCGCCGCGGAGGTCAACGGCATCCGCTCCATCCCTGCGCTCGCCAGCGCGCTCGCCTGGCTGGGCTCTGGAGTCGGCGGCATTTTGATGGGACGACTCGCAGACAAAGTCGGCACACGATGGACGGTCATCTGCGGTGCACTAATGATCGGCCTTGGCCTCGCGATCTCGACGCTGGGACCGCCCTGGCCCTTATGGATCGGACATGGACTCTTCATCGGCTTGATCGGGCTCGGCGGCATCAATGCCCCGATGTACATCTATGTCAGCCGCTGGTTTGACCGAAGGCGCGGATCGGCGCTGGCCCTGATCTCGAGCGGAAGCTACCTCGCCGGCGCAATGTGGCCACCGCTGTTCGAGCGTGTCATTGCCGATTTCGGCTGGCGGCAGACCATGTTGTGGTACGGCGCACTCGAGATCGTCGTCATCATTCCTCTGGCGATAATCTATTTCAGTGCGCCGCCCGAAGTGATCCATCCAGCCGCTTCCGCGGACGGTGCAGGAGCAAAAGTGCGCGTGCTTGGGTGGCCGCCCAATGCCGTCTTCGCCGTGATGTGCGCAGCCGCGGTGCTGTGCTGCATCCCGATGGCAATGCCGCAAGGGCATCTCGTTGCCTTCTGCAGCGATCTTGGCATTGCGCGCTCGACCGGCGCCCTGATGCTGTCCGTACTGCTCGGCACGGCTTTCCTGAGCCGGCAGATCTGGGGAGCAATTTCCGACCGCATCGGCGGTCTGGCCACGGTCTTCATCGGCTCGGGCTGGCAAACCGCGTCGATGACCGCGTTGCTTCTAACGCAGAACGAGGTCGGGCTTTTCACGGTCGCCGCCGCGTTCGGACTCGGCTTTTCCGGAATTATCCCGGCCTATGTGCTGGCGCTGCGCGAACTGTTTCCGGCCTCGGAGGCATCGTGGCGCATACCGACATTGCTGCTGTTCAGCGGCTGCGGCATGGCACTCGGCGGCTGGCTCGCGGGGCTGCTCTACGATCACTTCGGCTATTACGCACCCGCTTTCGCAGCCGGGATCGGCGCCAACATTCTCAATCTGCTTTTGGTCGGCATACTCGTTAGCCGTCAGCGGCTGCGCATTTCCTATGCGTAGCTTACCTCCGTGACGGGCTGAGCATCCAGACACCGGCCAAGATGCCGAATGCCACGATGGCCGGGCCGATCGCCTGCCACAAACCCGCTGCCGCGAGCGCCGAGGTCGCAGCCCAGGCGATCGACGAAAATGCTTCCGCAAAAGTTGCGAGCCGCGAGGACGTCTGCCTGCGCCGGAAATGACTTCGGCGCGCCTGCACGCGAAAGCAAAGCTGGATCATCGTCGCTGCGGCCGCTGCCGACAGAATGCCCAGTCCGCAGACCGCGGCCGCGAACATGGCATCGAATGCCAGGAACGCAACGATCGGCGCAAAAATGAGCGCCACCATACCAATGACGGCTTCGATCTTGGCGAGCAGAATTCGATTGGCCGCGATCGGCGCAGTCGAAACGAGGTCCGGCGCGTCTTCCCCCGAAATGGTGAGCCACGCCAGCCCGCCGGCGAGCTGACCGGCGGCCATGACGATCACGGGGATCAATACGATAAACGCATCGTGTCCAGTGCGGAATGTAATCCAAAGCAGCAGCGCCGGCGGCAACAGATACAGAATTTGCATCAGCGTCTGCGACACCAGCCAGGGATCGCGTTTGAGAAGCGTCCATTCCTTGTGGCGCAGCGTGCGGGCTGGAGAACGGCGGCGAAACGCGAGTACCCACCGGCGCTGCTGCACGGCGGTATTCGAAACTCCGGCCGCTGCGATCGAGTGCTCGCCGAAACGGCGTGAAAATATGCCAATCGCCAGGCCAAGCACGGCGGCCGCAAAACCGAAAACCGCGGCCAGGGCGACATAGTCCCCAAGCACTGCGCGCGCCGGCCACCAGAATGTGCTGGCGGTATCAGGCGCGTGTCGCAGCATCCAATCCGACTGCAACGCCGTGTAACGCGAGAGATTGCCTGCGGAAAATATCGCGGCGACCTGCAGGCCGATGACGAAAGCGGCCCCGATCACGGCCGCAACAATCTGGGCAATCAGGCGCGTGCGTTTCGCTCCAATAGTGCGGAACAAAGCGATCGTCAGCGCTAATGCCGCAGCCGTGGCCACTGCGCCCATCGCAATAACCACACCATAGGCAGCAAGCCATCGGCCGCCTCCGAGCGCCGCCAAAACGTTGATGAATGGCGCAGCCAATAGTACTGCAATCGCCACCGCGGCCATGGCAATCCGGCCCATACGCACCGCGAAGACTTTTCGCGCCGAGGCAGGGGACGTGAGAATGAGATCGAGGTCGGAGCGCGAATAGAACGCGCGGGTCACGGACTCCATGGCCTGCGACAAAAGCAGCGACCACGACAGAAAGAGCGTGCCGGTAATTCCAACCAGCGCGGCCGTATCGGAACCAAGACCGGCATCGGCATAGGTGGCAACCGTCCAATAGGCGAAGACATGCATGAAGATGCCGATGACGATAAGCGCAACAAACGCGGTACGTCCGCGCGTGCGTCCGCCCGCCGTCATCAGCGAGACCCAGTCGCGCCAGCCGAGCCTGAGTTCGTGGCCGGCCAGCCATGTCAGCGATGCCTGTTGAATCACGCCGCCGCCTGCTCGGCCACAAGTGTGAGGAAGGTGTCTTCGAGGCTGGTGGCCGTTTCACCGGTCTGCCGGCGCAAGTCGTCGAGAGTACCTTCCGCGATCAGGCGCCCGCGGGCGATCACACCGATCCGATCGGCCATTCGTTCAGCGACCTCAAGAATATGCGTGGTCATGATGACGGTGCCGCCCTCACGCACGCGCGCGCGCAGCACGTCCTTGACCTGCCGCGCGGTGCCCGCGTCGAGACCGGTCAGCGGTTCGTCGAGAATGATGAGTTTTGGGTCGTGCACCAGCGCGCCAGCGAGCGCCACCTTCTGGCGCATTCCGCGGGAGAACCCTTCGCAGCGTTCGTGCGCGTGCGGCTCGAGGCCGAGCCAGCCAATGAGTTCGCGCGCGCGAACATGGGCAACGGCAGGATCAATGCGCCACAGCCCGGCGACGAATTCGAGATATTCGTACGGGGTGAGCTTGTCGTAGATCATAGGCTCGTCGGAGAGCCATGCGGTTATCTGCTTTGCCGCAACCGGATCGGAGAGCGCGTCGATCCCGCCAATGCAGATCGAGCCGGCATCAGGTTTCAGCAGGCCGACGACCATGCGCAACGTCGTCGTCTTGCCGGCACCATTCGGGCCGACAAGCGCATAAAACTCGCCGCCATAGATCGTGAGATCGAGCGCATCAACCGCAGGACGATCGAAAGATTTGCTGACCCCGCGGAGCGCAAGCGCAATGGGTCGGTTCGAACTGGTCATATGACTGGCCGCCACACGAAATGTTACGGCCCACTCACTAGCAACGGAGTCGTTTCAGCGGCGTAAATCCTGCAATGATCGTACAATTGCAGCAAGCGCGTTAATATTTCGGTGACGCTGTTTGCCGCGACACCACTATGCCTTTGGCACCATGCCGAACATCGTTTGGCCATAATTTTTACGCGCGTCCGCCAGCAGCGGCTGCACCGCCGCCACGAAGGCGTCGTGCTCCTTCGGCGTCAGCTCGTTGATTTCGCAACCCTCGTCTTCGATCGCCTTGCGCGAGGACTCGTGCTCTTCGAGCGCGAGCTTGCGCTGATAGGCAACCGCCTCCGTCACCGCTGTCTGCATCGCACGGCGGACCTCATCGGGCCAGGCTTCGAACGACGTGCGGTGCAGGAAGATCGGTCGCGAAATATAGAAGTGATAGCTGAGCGTGTGAAATTTATGGAATTTGTGCACACCATAGGTGACGGTATTCGCCAGCGGATTTTCCTGCGCATCCAACGTGCCGGCCTTGATCATGGCGATGGCCTCGGTGAGATCCATGCGCATCGCTTTTGCGCCGAGCAGTTCGAACGTGCGCCGGTGAATCTCGCTCGGCAGCACGCGGATTTTCATGTCCTTCATGTCGGCGGGCAGGTGGATCGGCCGTAGGCGGTTTGAGATATGGCGGAAGCCGTTCTCGAACCAGCCGAGGATCCGGTAGTTGATGCGCTCTTCCGTCTTGCGAACGAGGAATTCTCCGAGCGCACCGTCCATTGCGCCGCGCGCCTGCGCGTTACTGGAAAACAGGAACGGCAGGTCGACAAAGCCCAGCTCGGGCACGCGGTCGGTGAGATAACTCGAAGACTGGTAGCCGAGCGTGATCTCGCCGTTTTCAACCAAGGTGAGAATATCCTCGGCCTTGTGGCCGTGATCCATGATGTTGAAGACGTATTCGATCGCGACGTCACTGCCGAATTGCTTTTCCAACCTGTCGCCGATGAACTTCAGCGACTTGCTGAATCCCGTCGTCGGGGGACCATAGCCACCCATTCGAATTTTGATTGGCTTGCTCATTGTCACCTGCTCGATTGCGGTCCTTTCTATACTGCGGCGCCCAATCTGGCCAAGCCGGACCGGTGTGATAGACTTCGCCCTACGGTCACGGAGGACGACGCCGATGAACAAGCTTGCCAGCGTTCCCAAAATTTCACGGGATGGAATTTCAGCTGCCGAATGGCAGGCGCGCGTCGATCTCGCCGCCGTCTATCGCCTGACCGCGCATTACGGTTGGGACGACGTGATCTACAACCATTCCTCGATGCGGGTCCCGGACGAGCCGCGCAAATTGCTGATGAAGAAGCACGACCTTCTCTATACCGAGGTGACCGCCTCCAACTTGGTGAAAGTCTCGATGGATGAAGACCTCGACGAAAAGTCAGGGGTCAACAGGCCGGGCTTCACTTTGCATGGTGGTGTCTTGAGCGCACGGTCGGACGTGAACTGCGCGGTGCATGTTCACACGAATGTCGGCATGGCCATTGCAGGACTCAAAAGCGGCCTGCGCATGGTCTCGCAGCAGGCGATCCGTTTCTACAAAAGGATCGGCTATCACGCCTACGAGGGCATTACCGAAGATTTCGACGAGCGTGAGCGTCTCAACCGCGATCTCGGGCAGAACCGGGCAATGATCATGCACAATCACGGCCTGCTCACCGTCGGGAAGAGTGCGCGCGATGCATTCGTGCTCATGAAACATCTCATCGACGCCGCCGATATCCAACTCAAACTGGAAGCGACTGGCGCCGAGGTGATCGAAGTCCCGCCGGAAGTCTGCGCCAAGACCGCTGAACAATATGAGCATCACGATGCCGGACGCGGCAGCCACGACTGG
>DATBTA010000219.1:0-15518 GCA_036559505.1 Pseudolabrys sp.
CTTGATCATGTCGGGATAAGGCATACCGCTCGACCAATCGA
This sequence comes from Pseudolabrys sp., assembly GCA_036559505.1. GTDB lineage: Bacteria > Pseudomonadota > Alphaproteobacteria > Rhizobiales > Xanthobacteraceae > Pseudolabrys. The sequence goes on from DATBTA010000219.1 coordinate 42, forward strand.
GATCGCGTGTCGGGTCAAGGCCCGCTTTTTCAGCGGCGCGTCCGAACAGATACTGGTCGATACTGCCAGGCGCCTGGATGGCGATCTTCTTGCCTTTGAGCAGCCTGGCTTTGTCAGGCGAGGTATAGCCGGCCTCGTGCATCGCATTGCTGGCGACGATCGTCATCGAGCCCGAGCCAGGTTTCTCGATGCCCCGATCGAGGATGAGCTTGTATGGCGCGCCTTTCGACACCGCGTTGAACAGACCTGCATTGAGGGTGGAAGCCGTGAGGTCGAGCTCCCCGGCAACAAGTGCTGGCATCGCCAGGGCACCGTCCGCAAAATATTTCAGTTCGACGTCGAGATTGACCTTTTCGAAATAGTTCTTCGCTTCGGCGACAAAGATCGGGCCGGAGGAGATCAGCCGCACCAAACCGACACGAATCTTCGTTCGTGGTTCCTGTGCGCGCAGGCGGCGTGGAAACGCGCCGACCAAACCAACAGCTGCGCTGCCACCAAGAAGCCGGCGACGGTCAATGAACATCGGCATGGCTTATCCTCCCGCTTTATTTGTTTGAAGTCGTTTGAATCAGCGTAGCAACGCCTTCGGAGAGCCGCAACGGCGCATACGCGCGGCACAGGGCCACTACATCCGCTTGATCGGGCGGGCCGAACGGCTAACGTGCAATCGACAGGAGAATACCGAATGCCCTCAACGATCCTCGATTCCGCGGTATTTCGCGACATCTTCACGACAGAAGCGATGCGGAATGTCTTCTCCGATGAAAACCGGGTGCAGAAGTATCTCGACTTCGAGGCAGCGCTTGCGCGCGCGCAGGCCCAACTTGGCATCATTCCGAAGGAAGCCGCCGCTGAAATCGTGCGCCACTGCTCGGCCGATAAGATCGACATGGCAAAATTGAAGGAAGCGACCGAAAAGATCGGCTATCCGGTTCTGCCTGTCGTCCAGCAGTTGGTGAAGCTCTGCAAAGATGGGCTCGGGGAATGGTCGCATTGGGGCGCCACCACCCAGGACATCACTGACACTGCAACGATCATGCAAATCCGCGAGGCGCTCGCGATCATCGAGAAGGACATCGAGGGAATTTGCGATGGCCTCGCCGCGCTTGCGAAAAAGTATCGCGACACACCGATGGCCGGGCGGAGCAATCTGCAGCAGGCTGTACCGATCACCTTCGGATACAAAATGGCGACGATGCTGGCCGCATTCGAACGCCACAAACAACGCCTGAAGGAAATGAAGCCGCGCGTGCTCGTCGGCGAATTCGGCGGCGCCGCCGGAACGCTGTCCTCGCTCGGCAAGGATGGCCTGAGAGTGCAGGACGAGCTGATGAAGGAGCTCAAGCTCGGCCAGCCAGAAATCTCCTGGCACACGGTGCGCGACCGCATCGCGGAAGTCGGATGTTTCCTTGGGCTCGTCACCGGAAGCTGCGGCAAGATCGCATTCGATGTGAAGCTCCTGATGCAGACAGAAGTCGAGGAAGTATTTGAGCCATTTCATGCCGGCCGTGGCTCGTCATCGACGATGCCCCAGAAGCGCAACCCGATTTCGTCGGTCTACATCACCGCGCAGACCGCAATGGTGCGCCAGCTCGTTGCGGCCCTGCTCGAGGCCCAGGTCGAAGACCACGAGCGGGCGACCGGGCCTTGGGAAATCGAATGGATCGCGCTGCCGGAAATTTTCATGCTGTCGGCAGGCGCGCTGGCGCAAACGCGCTTCCTTGCCGAGGGCCTTCAGGTCAACGAGAAGAAGATGCGCGAAAACCTCAACATCACCAAAGGATTGATCATGTCAGAAGCGGTGATGATGGGACTAGGCGCGGACCTCGGCCGCAACAAGGCGCACGATCTTGTTTATGACATCTGCCGCGATGTCGTGAAGACTGGGCGACCCCTGATCGATCTGCTCGCGGAGAACAAGGAAATTGCCAAGCATGCCGACCGTAAGAAGCTGGAAAAACTTGTGGATCCGGCGAATTATCTGGGTGTCGCCGGGGAGATGGTCGATCGCGTGTTGAAGATGCGGAAGTAGACTATCCGGATTTCGGCATCGTCTTCCCGATCGCCAGCGCAACCAGAAGCGTCAACGCGCCGACCAGCAAAAACAGAGCGGAGACGGTTGCTCCGAATTTCTGCATGACCGCCACGACGATTGTCGCGCCGGTCATGAACGCCGCGTTGAGAACATTGACCGCAGCAATGGTTCGCGCGCGGTGGTCAACGCCGCTCCAGGCTTGCACCGCGGAAAAAGCCGGCACGATGAAAAGGCCGCCGGCAACTGCGAGCCCGCACAGATCCGCGGCCGCGCGAACGCCGAGCGCCGACGTGAAGACCGTGGCTGGTCCTTGCGGCGACGCAATCGGCGCGACGCCAAGTGTCGCAGCGCCGAGATCAATTGCGAAGATGCCGATCAGCACGGCGCCGACAAGCGTCGTTCTGAGCACGATCCGGCCACGCGCGATTGCCGCCGCAAGACCGGAGCCGGCGCCAACTGCAACCGTGAATATCGCAAGATAGGCTGTGACTGCGTCTTCGTTCCCACCGATGAGAGTTTTAATCAGCGGCGGCAACAGCGACAGCACAACGATACCGACCAGCCAGAACCAGCTCGTCACCATCGCGCCCCACCACAACCGCGGGTCGGCGCGCAAATGACGGAGCATTGCGGCCGTGGAACTGACGATATTGGCCGAGATCCTCAAATTCGGTGCGCCTTCGCCGGTTGCCGGAATCAATCGCGCCGACAACCAGCACGCGACCGCAAAGCCTACGACCAGTGCCGCAAAAAGAGCGTGGCTCCTTTCACCGTGCGCGGCGAGGCCGCCAGCGATAGTTCCCAGGAGGATGGCGACAAAGGTGGCACCTTCCACCAGCGCATTGCCAATTGGCAATTGCTCGCGCCGCAGGTGGTCCGGAAGAATCCCGTATTTGATGGGCCCGAACAGGGCCGCAAGGATGCCGAACCCGAGCAGTGCGACATACAGCAGAGGGAGCGAGGCCTGTACATATCCCCACGCCGCCAGCGCGGCGACAAAGATTTCAATGAATTTCAGGCGCTGGGCGACCAGCGCCTTGTCGTAACGGTCCGCCAACTCGCCGCCGAGCGCCGAAAGAAAAAAGTACGGCGCGATGAATATCGCGCTTGCGAGCGTGATCAGGACTTCGGCTTCGCGCGCGTTCAGATGGAACAAAACGACAAAGACCAGGGCGGTCTTTAGAAAATTATCGTTGAAGGCCGCAAAAAATTGGCACCAGAACAGAGGCGCGAAACGCCTCGACAGCAGTATCGGCGGCGGCATGCCCGTATTATTGCAAAGTTCCGGAATGCTTGCTCAGGCAAAAAAACAGGCGGCCCTCCGGCCGCCTGAGCCTTTTCCCACTGATCCGTGTTCAAGGCCGAGCGTTCTCCTCGTAGGAATCGACAACCATCGCCCCCAAGGCGAGGCCGAGGGAGATGCTGATGACGACGCAAAACAGCGTGAGCCACATGACGTACCTCCTAGAGCCCGGTTGCAAACGTAGGAAAGTCTGGCGAGACCAACGCGCGAGAGCGGTCCGCGTTCCCAACTTTTCTGGAGGCCAGATTTGGCGGCAAAACCCGCGGAATCGGCTTGTTACGACCCAAAGCGGATCGATGAACTCAGGTCGGCCAATAGAAGTCGCAAATCGAGTTCGCGGAATTCTAGATAAATTCGACGTAACCAGCGCTGCAACTCGATATGCGCATCAAGCGGCACATCCGTCGCGTTGCCCATATTCGAATTTGCGAATGAGAACGGCGGGCTATCGATCAGCTTACGCAGGCCCGGAGCCAACGCCGGTAATTTGACTGTCAGTGCGCCGCTGCCGGAGATCGGATACTTGTCGCGATGCTGCGCTGATCCGAGCATCTCGTTGTGAAGCGGCACCAGCATCGCACGCGGAAATCGATCGCGCAGATTGCGGTACGCTGTAACGGACGTCTGGTCCGGCGTCACCATGAACAGGATCGCGACTGCAATCGACCTTTGCCGGGCTTCTTCGGTGAAGTCGATCTGCTGGGCCAGGGTGAAAAAAGATTCGTACGATTCATGCCCGAGATCGATGATCTTGGTCATGTCATCACCGTTCACCAGCCTATCGAACAGAGCCATCTGTCCGTTCACATCGCGAACAGAGGCCGCGACCGTCTGCTCGGGCAAAAATTGCGTGAGCGTCCGTTCGCCTGAATTGAGGTCGAACGAGACAACCTTGCGGTTCTCACCCTGGCGGAAGTCGGTCAGCAGCCGCGCGACCAACGTTTTCCCAACGCGGGGGCGCGGCGATGCGACAATGGTGATGGAATTGCGAAATGACATCACCTGACCGGACGCCGCGCGCTGATCTGGCGCGACTTTGATCGATGCTAGCCGGCGACTTGACGGACGTTGCTTTCCATCTTCGGCGAGACAAGATCGACCAGCTTCACCTTGTCGAATTCACCCCAGACGTTACCGAGCCAATGACGCACGTAACCCCGAAGAACGAATGAATAGTTTGCCGCTTCGCCTTTCGGTCCCTTATTGCCGACAAACGAAACGAACGGCACGCTCGCCACTTCCACCTGCTCATAGGCCATTTCGTTTAGCTTCGGGATCGTGATCTCTTCGGCGCCCTTGATCTTCTTGAAATATGAATTGTAGGTCGCCGGATCCCATTCGAAGAATGTCGTGTTGTTCACGAAATTCTTGACCAAGAAGTAGTTGGCGTCGCCGACAACGCGTGCCGTCTCGGCGATCTCCTCCAATGAGGCAATCGATGGGCCGAGGATGTGGAACACTGCGAAGGTAATCTGCCCTTTCTTCGCCGATTCCAGAAAACCGATTTCAGTGAGCGCCTGGAGCGTTGATGACAACAGGCCAGCGCGCACATCGATGACTGTCACTTTGGCATCGGCGCTGCCCAGCGTGTCGAAGATCTTCATCTGATCGGAGACCGAGGTCACATCGACCACCTCGGTCAGGTCGGGATGAAAACGCTTGAGTGTGCCGCGCGGCGATTCCGTATCGAAGGCGCGGGTTGGCGTCTGATGCGCGCCAAAATAGTCGATCAAGGTACGGGCGACGGTTGTCTTACCAACGCCACCTTTATCGGCGCCAACGAGAATAACGGCTGGTCTGGCCATGGGGCTACTCTACAGGCGAAGTGACTGATCCCTCTGCGCAATATCTTACGTTATCGGTGCAGGAGATTGACAGGTCTAATTCCGCACGCCTGTAGACACCCCGGCCCCAACCACGTCGCAGATCATAAATTACCGCACCATTTCAAGCAATTGTGTGCGCGCGCGAAGTTCGCCCAATTTACCTTGCCGAACGAAATCCGGCAGGGGCGGCAATGCACAAAAATGGTGCCGGCGGAGGGATTTGAACCCCCGACCACCCGCTTACGAAGCGGATGCTCTACCGCTGAGCTACGCCGGCTGAAAACCGCGCCACTGATATCGATGCAGCCCACAATTAGCAAGCAATACGGCCTTTATCGGGGTCCCGGTGATTTAGCGGAATAGCCTGCGCAACCGTTGCCAGCCATCGCTCTCGCCTGAAGTCGACAATTCCGGCGCCGCGTCACCATCGACGCCGGGGTCCGGCCCGGGGTCGTCCGGCGCGTGCACAAGCGGAATCACAGGCTCGACCGGCTTTCGCTTGTCCGGTGCCCTTGATCTGGCCGCCTTGCGCGGAGGCATTGCCGGTGCGGTGCTCGGCTTCGTTTCCGGTGCCTGGAGTGCGATCACCTCGACCGCGGGAGGCGTGGCTTCGATCACCGGCCTGGCGTCACCGATCTCCGCAAGTGGAACTTTCCATTCAAATCCGTCGAGTCGTCCGTTCGGTGACACCGGCAGCCAATGCTCGGCAACCGCGCCGTCGGCCGTCCACGCAGGATCGCCGGAAGCGCGCATAGCACGCGCCATCCATTCGCGCACACGTCCTTGATCGCCCTGGTCCGCCTCCTCGATTTCCGCCATCAGAGTGGCGACGCGGCGTGTCGGTGCTGAGACATATGGCGCGAGCGCCGCCCGCGCCGTCGCAAACTCGCGCGCATCGAGCGCTGCGCGCGCTACCGCCAACGCGCCCTCCAGCTGCCCCGGAACCTTCTCGGCGAGTTTTTGCATGCGTGTCAGACGCTCGCGCGCGCTGTCGCCGAGGCGGACGTTTCCATAGCTTTCGGCGATATCGGGATGCGGATTGATCGCCCAGGCCGCTTCCAAAATTTTTCTGGCCTTGCGGACGTCACCTGCTTCCGAGAGCCGCCGTCCGGCAAGCGCCGCCGCCGGAACCAGATCGGGTGCGAGCTTGACGGATTCGAGCACAAGAGCGCGCGATGTATCGCGGTCGATGTCCTCTATCGCCTGCGCGCGCGCAACCAGCAGCACCGCGCGCTTGCGGCGGTAATCTGGTTTCTCGAGTGCGCTTTTCATGTGATCGAGCGCGTCGAGCGCGCCGGACCAGTCCTTGGCGGCGCAACGGTATTCCAAGAGGGCCAAGCCTGCCCACACCACGCCGGGTTGCGCCTTTGCCGCTTCCTCAGCCGCGAGCCGCGCCGCATTCAGATCGTTGCGGCGCTGCGCCTCGATGTAGAGGCCACGAAGCCCGAGAAGTTTTGTGTCGTCCCGCGCACTCATGTCGCGGAAGGCACGCTCGGCCGTGACACTGTCGCCTGCCATCTGCGCAGATTGCGCGGTCAGCAGCAGCGCGAGCGGATCGCCCGGCGAAAGCCGCGCCGCCTCGTCGGCAGCCCGGCGGGCCAGGCGTAAGTCGCCGGCGCCGACCGCGATCAGGCCACGGCTAATGGCAAGATAGCCTTTGATGGCGCGCCGATGGCGGAAGAACAACGACACCTGCTCGGGCGAATGCAAAATCAGACGCACAATCGACCAAATCACCAAGATAACAAGCACAAGGGCCGCGACGGCGAACGCGGCAACGATCACTGACGTTTCGACGCGATAGCCCATCCAGGTGATTGCGATCTCGCCCGGACGGTCAGCGACCCAGGCAAATCCCCAGGCAACGGCCAAAACCGAAATCAGAAATAGGACGATGCGGATCATCCCGGCCTCATCGCTTGGCGAGCGCGTGCATCGTGTCGGCGGCGAATTGGCGAGCGGCCGTTATTGCCGCCTGCCGTAACTGCGCTTTAGAAATCCAGTCGCGCGCCAACGCCCGTGCCGTCGCATCGAGCTTCCCCAGATCGGCTAGCGCACCGTCGATATCAGCATGCGCCGTCTCAACTTCGATCCGCGCCAGCACGGCCGAGGCGTCATCGCCCGCGGGCGCACCCAGCGGTCGAATACGAACGAGCTTGCTGGCGTTAGCTTGCAGCCGGTCCAGAAGATCGCCACCCTGCGCCTGTCCGCCTGACGCTTTGGCCAGAGCTGGAATCGACACGCGCAATTCCTGCGCCAGAGTTGCCGCGCTAGGTACGCCGCTCGCTGCAAAAGGAGCAAGCGGCGCCAAATGCTTTTCATCCGCACCGAGAGCCCGTGCTTCCTCAAGTTCCGCGCTGAATGGCACACCACGGATGACCGCATCTCGCAACGCGGCTGCTGTCAGTGCAAGACGGGCCGCCTTGTCACCGGTAGTGCTTCTCACCGCCTGCTCAAGTGTAGCGAGACGCTTTTGCAAAGCCTCGATGTCGGCCGGAGACAGACTGGTTGACGTATTCCTGCTGAGCCCCTGCACGCTGTCGCGCAATTCCGTGATGGCCTTGTCGGCCGTGTCGGCTCGCGCGGCAACCTCATCACTACGCTTGTTGAGCGCCGTCAGTGCAATGCCGAGCGATTTCACGGCATTGTCGGCCGCCGACAGCCGTTCGGAAATGCCCGGATCGCTCGCCGGGGTTTTTGCAATGGAGGATTCGATTTTGGCAAGACGCTCGTTGAGCGCCGCAACCGATGCCGTCGCTGCATCGGCAGGAATGGCGTGGCGGGCCGGCACACGTCCGGCGAGCCAGACTCCGAAGAACGCAAGTGCGACGATCATCGCGCCGCCAAGCCCCGCGAAAACCATCTGACGTGCTGCGGTCCAATTCCATTGCTTTGCGCCGTTGCTCGCCGACCTTTCAGCCGCGGACTCCGGCGCCTCCGAAGGATGTTCATCGTGCAGCGGCTCGGTTGCATGTGCCTCAAATTCGGGCGATGACGCCGAAACATCGGTCGCCGTCAGGTCGATGGTCGGAGCCGGCCTTTTGCGGCGACGGGCGCCTTCGGCAGGGTCCGGAGTTGTGCGCTTGTCGGACATGCGCGCTTCCTTCATCGAATCGTCTCAACCCCGCCAGACAGGAAATAACGCAATTGGCCTTTGCACGCCAACAATCAAGCCGGCTGAGCCCGCAAAAGCGCGATCAAAGCCCCTTCTTCCGGGCGGGCAGCGATAGCAACGCGGCTCGCGCCGGCGAGCGGCTCTGCAACCTGCGCAGACAAACAGAGATGTCGCACATCCTCCGCCGGAGCGGCGACACCTGACGCCCGGGCACCTTCAACAAAAAGTTCGGCGCTGCGGCGGGAAAAGTGCAGTACGGCGTCGACATCGCCGGCTTCGAGCGCGGCGGCCAGGACCAGCGGAAAGACTTCGGCGACAGTTCGATAGACGATCTTCATCTCGGCATCGATGCCATGTGCCGCCAGCTGCGCCACGAGATCGCCGGCGCGATCCTCGCCTGCGAGATAGAGCAACGGAGCCTTCGCGCCGACCGCACGCGCGGCGACTAATCGTACGAGATCTTTGATATCGCCGTTCGCGGAACTCACCTCGGAAAATCCCGCCCGCCACGCTGCCTCTGCGCTCCGATCGCCGACAACAAACACCGGCAGCGTTTTGTCAGCCGTAGCGGGAGCCGCCTGCAACGCATTCGCGCTCGTTATCACAATTGCGCTCCAGGTCCCGGCAAGATCGACGGCGACCGGCTCGATCCGCATCAGCGGCGCCACCAGTACCTCGTGCCCGAGCGCTTCCAGCGCGGCTGCGGTGCGCTCACTATCGGCTTGCGGGCGAGTGACGACGACGCGCATGGTTCAATCGAAAAATCCTGCCCCCGCACGGTGCTTGAGCTCGCGCCCGGCGTCCGCACCGATAGTGGCGGCATCCTTGCGCTTGCCGGTACCGGCGATGTCGTGCGCGGCGCTCCCGTCCGGACGCGCAATCAATCCGCGAAACTGAACGGCGTCGCCGGACACCGTCGCATGGCCGGCGATGGGGGTCTTGCAAGAACCGTCAAGCGTGCCGAGAAATGCGCGCTCGCACGCGATGGCCACCGACGTATCGCTGTGATCAACACGGGCGAGAATATCGCGCACGCCTTTATTGTCCTCGCGTGTTTCAATACCAATCGCGCCTTGCCCCGCCGCCGGCAAAAATTCATCCGCGCTCATAACGACGGTGGCTCGATCGGAAAGACCGAGACGCTTCAATCCGGCGAGTGCAAGTATCGTCGCATCGAATTCACCGGCGTCGAGCTTGCGCAGCCGCGTTTCAACATTGCCGCGCAGCGGCAGGACACGCAGGTCGGGACGTGCGCGTTTGGCGATCGCCTGCCGGCGCAGCGATGCCGTGCCGAGACTTGCGCCGCGCGCCAGATCGGAAAGCGAACGCACCTTGCGGCTGATGAAGACATCGCGCGGGTCTTCGCGCTCAAGACACGCGGCTAGGACAAGCCCGTCGGGTAGTACGGTCGGCATGTCTTTCGCCGAATGCACAGCGAGGTCCACGCCGCTATTGAGGAGCGCTTCCTCGATTTCCTTGGTAAACAATCCTTTGCCGCCCTCCTCCGCCAGTGTCCGATCCTGAATCGTGTCGCCGGTGGTCCGGATGACGACAAGCTCGATCGCGCCTTCCTCGATCCCGGCCGCCGCCGCGAGGCGCGAGCGCACCATGCGCGCCTGCACCAGCGCGAGCGGGCTGCCGCGCGTGCCGATGCGCAAGGACGCTCTGGATTGCGCCATATAACCTCGCAATGCTAGGCCGGAACCGGGGGCGGCCCTGTCGTCAGGACTAGCTATTATTTAAGCTGCCGTCACCTCGCCTCCCGGGAAGCGGTAGATTCAGATGAGGAATCATGCTCGTCCTCGGAATTGAAACAACCTGCGACGAAACCGCCGCGGCGGTTGTCGAGCGTTTCGAGGATGGGCGCGGCAAAATTTTATCCAATGTGATCCTATCGCAGGTGCGTGAGCACGCCGCCTTCGGCGGCGTGGTGCCTGAGATCGCGGCGCGCGCCCACGTAGAGACGCTGGACGGTGTTATCGGCAGGGCTATGGCGCAGGCCAACTGCAGCTACGACGCCATCGACGGGATCGCGGCTGCCGGCGGTCCTGGATTGATCGGTGGGGTCATCGTCGGGCTGACAACGGCGAAGGCAATAGCGCTTGTGAAAAACAAGCCGCTGATCGCCGTTAATCACCTTGAAGCGCATGCCCTGACCGCACGGCTGACTGACAATACGCCGTTTCCGTATTGCCTGTTCCTTGCTTCAGGCGGTCACACCCAGATCCTCGCCGTGCGCGGCGTCGGGGACTATGTGCGCCTCGGCACCACGCAGGACGACGCCATCGGAGAGGCCTTCGACAAGACCGCAAAATTGCTCGGCCTTGGCTATCCGGGCGGACCGGAAGTCGAAAGAGAGGCCCTGCGCGGCAACCCGACACGCTTCGAACTGCCGCGTCCCATGCACGGCCGCAAGGAGCCCGATTTCTCGCTTTCCGGCCTGAAGACCGCATTGCGATTGGAGGCCGAGAAGATCGCCCCGCTCAGCGATCAGGACGTGGCCGACCTTTGCGCCGGCTTTCAGCAGGCGATAGTCGATGTCGTGTTCGATCGCCTGCGCGCGGGCCTGCGGCTGTTCCGCACGCGCTTTGGCACGCCCACCGCGCTGGTTGCGGCCGGCGGTGTCGCCGCCAATCAGTCGATCCGCCGCGCGCTCAATCGCCTTGCCTTCGAGGTGGGTACGACTTTGGTCGCCCCGCCGCTCGATCTCTGCACCGACAACGGCGCAATGATCGCGTGGGCCGGCTGTGAGCGGCTGGCACTCGGCCTTACCGACACATTGGATGTCGCCCCGCGGGCGCGCTGGCCGCTTGATGAAATCGCTGCCGCCGAGGGCGCGCGGCGCCGCACGGCGGCATATAAATGACCGCGTGGTTGGGCCAGTAGCATGAACTTCCAACGCATCGCAGTGCTCGGCGGAGGCGCCTGGGGAACGGCGCTGGCCCTCACCTGCGCGCGCGCGGGACGCGAAGTCACGCTGTGGGAATTCGATGCCAAAAATGCCGAGCATTTGTCGGGCAAGCGCGAAAGCCCATTCCTGCCCGGCGTAAGGCTGGACGAGAGCATCAAGGTGACACGCAACCTGGGCGAGGCGGCACGCGCCGAAGCGGTTCTGCTGGTCGTGCCCGCGCAGGCGATGCGCTCCGTTGTGAGCGCGCTTGCAAAGTCACTTTCCGGTGCAATTCCCCTAGTAGCCTGCGCCAAGGGTATCGAGCACGGAACGCATAAATTCATGACCGAAATTATTTCCGAATGCGCGCCGAAAGCCGTACCGGCGATTCTGTCGGGGCCAAGCTTCGCCGCCGACGTTGCGCGCGGATTGCCGACCGCCGTCACGATCGCTGCGGCTGATTCCAAAATAGCGGCCGCACTCGCACATGCGATCAACGCAGGCGCATTTCGCCCCTACCATTCCACCGACGTGCGTGGCGTCGAGCTTGGCGGCGCAACGAAGAACGTGCTTGCGATTGCCGCCGGCATCGTCACCGGCCGCGGGCTCGGCGCCAGCGCTTCTGCTGCGCTGACGACGCGCGGCTTTGCCGAACTCGTGCGTTTCGGCAAGGCTCACGGCGCCAAGACCGAGACCATGATGGGTCTTTCCGGTCTCGGCGATCTCATTCTTACATGTTCAACCCCACAGTCGCGCAACTTCTCTTGTGGCGTCGCGTTAGGGAAAGGCGAAAAGGCCGACACCGCCGCGCATGACAAGCTCGCCGAAGGCGTATTCACCGCGCCGGCGCTGATTGAGATGGCACGCGCAAAGAATGTCGATATGCCGATCTCAGGCGCGGTCGCCGCGGTGCTGTCGGGAAAAATGAACGTCGATGAGGCCATCGAGTCGCTGCTGACAAGACCCCTCAAATCGGAATCGTGACATGGCGTACTGGCTGTTGAAGACGGAACCGAACGAGTATTCCTGGACTGACCAGGTCAAGCGCGGAGCAAAAGGTGAGGCATGGACCGGCGTGCGCAATTTCACCGCGCGCCGTCATCTGGGCGAAATGAAAAATGGCGACAAGTTCTTCTTCTACCACACCGGCGATGAGAAGCAGGTTGTCGGCATCGGCGAGGTGATCCGGGAATCATTTCCCGATCCGATCGCCGCCAAAGGCGAACCGTGGGTGGCCGTCACCACCGTGGCGGACAAACCGCTGCCAAAGCCAGTGACGCTCGCGACAATCAAGGCCGAGCCGAAGCTCAAAGGCATGGCGCTGGTGAAATATGGGCGCCTGTCGGTGCAGCCAGTGTCCGAGGCTGAATGGAAACTGGTCTGCAAGATGGGCGGGCTGAAGGCCTGATCGCTTGCTACCGGGCTTGTATCGGCCGTCGACCTTTTTTCATAATGCCCTCAGCAAGGCGCGGATGCCGGGCATGACGAATGGAGGCCACTATGAGCTTTACCCACGCCAATATTGTCTCGATTCTCGTTGCCGCCGTTGCCGCCTGGATTTTCGGCGGGATCTACTACACCGGCCTCAGCAAGTGGTGGATGGCTGCGCAGGGAAAGACCCTCGAGCAGTGCAAGGCAGAACAGGCCAGTAAATCCGCCGTCGCAATGGCGGCGCCTTTTGTCCTGGTCTTCCTCGCCGAAATCATCATGGCCTGGGTGCTGTACGGCATCCTCGTGCATCTCAACATGTTCACGGTGCGCGCCGGCCTCATATCCGGCGCGCTGTGCTGGCTCGGCTTTGTCGTCACCACGATCGCTTCCAACAACGCATTTTCCAACCGCAAGGCCATGCTGACCGTCATCGACAGCGTAGCCTGGCTCGGCGCGTTGCTGATCATCGGGGCGATCCTAGGCGGCTTTGGCGCTTGAAGGACGAAAATCCGGCCTGAATCTGCGACCAAAGGGGCAATTTGTCCGCCTTGTCGCAAATCAAGGCGCCGTCGCATAATGCAAGCAACAGATAATGTAGCGGGAGCCCGAGGCGTCAACGGCGGGCGGGAGGAAGTGCCGATGTCCGACAAAGTCTATGACGTGCCGGCTGAATGGCGTAAGCGCGCCTTCGTCGACGATGCGAAGTACAAGGAGATGTACGACCGCTCGATCAAGGATCCGAACGGGTTCTGGGCCGAGCATGCAAAGCGCGTCGACTGGATCAAACCGTTCAGCAAGGTGAAGAACACCTCCTACGATCCGCACAACGTCTCGATCAAATGGTTCGAGGACGGCACACTCAACGCCTGCTACAACTGCGTCGATCGTCACCTGGCCAAACGCAGCGACCAGACCGCCATTCTCTGGGAAGGCGACGATCCGAAGGACGACAAGAAACTCACTTACAAGCAACTGCACGCCGAGGTCAGCCGCTTCGCGAACGTGCTGAAGGCGCGCGGCGTCAAGAAAGGCGACCGCGTCACCATCTACATGCCGATGATCCCAGAGGCGGCGGTCTCCATCCTCGCCTGCGCGCGCATCGGCGCGATCCATTCGGTCATTTTCGGTGGCTTCTCGCCGGACTCGATCGCCGGCCGCATCGAGGACTGCAAGTCCACCTGCATTGTCACCGCCGACGAGGGCGTGCGCGGTGGCCGCAAGATTCCGCTCAAGGCCAATGTCGACGAGGCGTGCAAAAAGGCCGGCGGTGTCACCTCCGTCATCGTGGTCAAGCGCACCAACGCGGCCGTCAACATGGAGAAGGGCCGCGACGTCTATTACGACGACATCGCCAAGACCGTGCCGGCCGATTGCCCGTGCGAGGAAATGAAGGCGGAGGACCCGCTGTTCATCCTTTACACCTCTGGCTCCACCGGCAAGCCGAAAGGCGTGCTGCACACGACCGCCGGCTATCTGATTTATACTTCGATGACGCACCAATACGTGTTCGACTATCACGAGGGCGACATCTACTGGTGCACCGCCGACGTCGGCTGGGTGACCGGCCACAGCTACATTGTCTATGGCCCGCTTTCCAACGGCGCCATTTCGATGATGTTCGAAGGTGTGCCGAACTATCCGACCACGTCCCGCTTTTGGGAGGTGTGCGACAAGCACAAGGTCAACATCATCTATACCGCGCCGACCGCCATCCGCGCGCTGATGCAGGGCGGCAATGATCCGGTCAAGAAAACGTCGCGCAAATCGCTTCGCCTGCTCGGGACCGTCGGCGAGCCGATCAATCCGGAAGCATGGGAATGGTATTACCACGTAGTCGGAGACGATCGTTGCCCAATCGTCGATACCTGGTGGCAGACCGAGACCGGCGGCATTCTGATAACGCCGCTGCCGGGTGCAACCAAACTCAAGCCGGGCTCGGCGACCCGTCCGTTCTTCGGCATCGTTCCGCAGATCGTCGACGCCGAGGGCAAGGAGATCAAAGGCGCCGGCAGCGGCAACCTTTGCATCGTCGATTCATGGCCGGGTCAGATGCGCACCGTCTACGGCGATCATCAGCGCTTCGTCGACACGTACTTCAAGACCTATGCCGGAAAGTATTTCACCGGCGATGGCTGCCGCCGTGACGAGGACGGCTACTACTGGATCACCGGCCGCGTCGACGACGTCATCAATGTTGCCGGCCACCGTCTCGGCACCGCCGAAGTTGAAAGCGCACTGGTCGCGCACCCAAAAGTGTCGGAGGCGGCCGTCGTTGGCTATCCGCACGACATCAAGGGCCAGGGCATCTACGCCTACGTGACGTTGATGGCGGGCGAAAAACCGAGCGAGGACCTGCGCAAGGAACTTGTCGGCTGGGTGCGCAAGGAGATCGGGCCGATTGCATCTCCCGATCTGATCCAGTTCGCGCCTGGTCTGCCGAAGACACGCTCGGGCAAGATCATGCGGCGCATCCTGCGCAAGATCGCCGAAGACGAATACGGCAATCTCGGCGACACCTCGACGCTGGCCGATCCGGCCGTGGTCGACGACCTGGTGAACAACCGCCAGAACAAGAAGGCGGCAAAGGCCGGCGCATAAAGCCGGCTCCGGCATGAGTGATACCTAAGGCATCTGGCGGTCTGCCTGGGACCGCCCTGATATTGATGTCGCTGCGTCGGCCAAAACTGTGCGTTGGTGAATTTTTTGGCAGAAGTTCGCGACCTCGACACAATTTACCGGCAACTATCGGGGTATGGCGCGTCCGCGCACCTCACCCCAGCCGGAAGTCCCCGGCCTTGCCGCCCGAAGAATCGCCGCCGACATCCTCGACGGCGTGTTGCGGCGCCGCATCGCGCTCGACGAACTTCTCTCCGGCAA
>DATBTA010000220.1:0-2622 GCA_036559505.1 Pseudolabrys sp.
CCCATAACGCCATGCGCGTGCTGAGCTGGCTGTCATGGTCTGGCCGCCATGGAAGGCCGTGCTGATATGCGGCGATGAGGGCAAGCGTCGCCGCGAACGACATCTGGAACCCCGGGTGCACGATGGCCTGTGGCGCCAGCAGCAAAACGACGATCGCCGCCACCGCAAGCGTGCGGAAGGTCAGTGTCGGACGATCGAGCATAACGCCGACGAGCACAATCGCGATCATGATGTAAGAGCGCTGGGTCGCCACCTCGGCGCCAGAGAGCAACAGATAAAAGGTCGCCGCCAGGAGCGCTCCCAATGCAGCCCACTTCTTGATCGGTCTTCGATGGGCGAGCGAAGGGACCAAAGCCAAAACTGCGCGGATCACGAAAAATACGATCCCCGAGACAACCGCCATGTGGTAGCCGGAGATCGACAGCACATGCGCAAGGCTCGAGACGTACATCGCATCATTGATAGGCGTCGATATCGCATCGCGTTTGCCCGTGATCAGCGCTGACGCGATGGACCCTTTATCACCGGGCAGCGCCGCACGGATGCGATCGTCGATGGTCTCGCGTATTCCGTCGACGATGGTCGCGTATCTTAACCAAAACCCGGCGGCCGCCGTCGCCTGCTTGACCCTGATGGCCCCGAGCGCATAGCCGGAGGCGCCGATTTTCTGAAAATACATATCGCGAGCAAAATCGTAGCCGCCGGGCCGGAGCGGCTGCATGGGCGGCGACAGGCGCGCCTTGAGCTCAACAAAGCTGCCGACGGGCGGGGCGCTGCCCTTGCGCACCGCGACGCGCACCCGGCGAGGTACCGAAGACGCACCAAGCGCATCGAACCGCTCAACACGGATCACGATGCGGTCGCTTCGCTCCCGTTCTTCGCGAACTTCCACAAACCCGGAAAATGCGGCAACTGCGATCGGACTCTGCAGGATCGGATGAGCAATGCGCGCGGTCTGCAGTGTTGCAATGGCGAGTCCAGCAAACACACCGGCGATGCCTACGGCGAGCGGAAACCCGAACGGACGCCGGCGCGCCACAAAGGCAACCGCCACCGCGCCGATTGCGAGGGGTAGAATGGCCCAAATGCGCGGCTCGCGATCCGCGGCGAAATAACATGCGATACCGGCGCCGAACGCGATCGGCACCCAGGGCATCAGTCGGCCGGGCGCGAGCTCCGCCAGCAGCCATTGTGACAGCAGGCCGCGCAGCCGGCCCGCCGTTCCGGCAACGCCGTCCGGCAGCGACAGACCCGCTGGCCGCCGCGATCCGTCAAACGCCGGCGCCCAGGCCCTGGCGCCACGCTGTGCACGTCCATATGGATTGTTTCCCCGGGCCAAGGCGCCACGCGCCTCCCCGACGCCAGCACTGCAACCTGACTTATCCTAGAGCAATCATAGGTTGTGGTCAGCAGCGAAATGGCTGGATGTGGATTTAGACAATGTCGGCGCGGTAGCAGACGAGCGGCATCGCCAGATTCAACGGCGTCGTTGACAGTTCTCGTCCGTACGAACGAAAACTGGCCGCTCCCGTGCTATTTCCCAACTTCCTTGGCGTAGGTGTCACGCAATCCAACGGTGCGATTAAAAACAGGCCGACCGGGCTTCGAGTCCGGATCGGGACAAAAATAACCCTGTCGCTCGAACTGAAGGGGTTCGGAAGAGGTGCCCTCGACCAGCGCGGGCTCAAGACGTGCAGTCGACAGGACCTCAAGCGAATTCGGATTGAGATCGGCGGAGAAATTTTCTCCGCCTTTTGGATCTGGCCGCGTGAACAACGAATTGTAAAGTCGCAGTTCCGCCGGCACAGAGTGCTCTGCCGACACCCAATGGATGGTTGCCTTGACCTTGCGCCCATCCGGAGCGTTGCCTCCCCGTGTTGCCGAATCATAAGTACAGCGCAATTCCGTCACCTCACCCTTCGCATTTTTCACCGCTTCACGGCACGTGATGAAATAGGCGTAGCGCAGGCGCACTTCGGCGCCCGGAGAGAGCCGGAAGAATTTTTTCGGCGGGTTTTCCATGAAATCATCTTGCTCGATATAAAGCTCGCGGCCGAATTTTATTCTTCGAGCACCGACGCCGGGATCGTCGGGGTGATTGGACGCCTCCAGCTCCTCCACTTTCCCTTCCGGGTAATTTTCAATGACGACTTTCAGAGGCCTCAAGACCGCCATCCGACGCATTGCATTCCTATTGAGAACCTCGCGAACCGAAAAATCGAACATTCCCATATCAACAACGCTGTTTGCCTTGGCCACACCGATCCGTTTGACGAAATCGCGAATTGCCTCGGGCGGAACGCCACGGCGACGTAATCCTGCAAGAGTCGGCATCCGCGGATCGTCCCAGCCGTTGACGTGACCGTCACGCACCAGCTCGGTGAGGACGCGCTTTGACAGCACCGTGTACGTCAGGTTGAGCCGTGCGAATTCATACTGATGCGGTTTCGAGGGCACCTCGAGGTTTGCAATGAACCAATCGTAAAGCGGCCGATGGTCCTCGAATTCCAGCGTGCAAATGGAGTGGGTGATGTTCTCGATGGCGTCCGACTGACCATGCGCAAAATCGTAGCTTGGAAAGATCTTCCACGCCGTACCGGTGCGCGGATGCGGCGCGTGCAG
>DATBTA010000221.1:0-6776 GCA_036559505.1 Pseudolabrys sp.
CAAGCAGCTTTGCGGCGCGCTCGGCCTCGTCTTTGCGGCCGGCTTTTACTTTTTCCAACGTGGCGCCCGGTTCTTTCCAGGCAAACTGGCTTTCCCCGCGTTCGCCGTATGACATGCAGACGATTTTGACCCGATAGCCGCGCTTGGCGTGCAGTGCGATCGCGCCGCCGGCGCGCCAAACGAAATCACCGGGATGGGCCGTCACGACAAGCCCAGTCTTCTGATCCGTCATGCCACCACTCCTTTTACATATCGACTTGTTAAACTAGGTTGAGTGGCGGGCGGTCAAGTCGTTGGTGGCAGTTCAAGCGGAGGCATCTCACAATGGCAAATGGCGGCACAACATTGCGCCTCGCACTCGGCGACTATCCGCATACGCTGCCACTCAAGCGTGGTGAGATCGCATCGCCCTGGCTGAAACTCGAATTTGCCGAGGTTAAGCCTTTGTACCAAGCCTTCAAACCGATGGTCCGTGAGCACGGCTTCGATGCCTGCGAGATGGCGCTCGTGACGTATTTCCAGGCGAAAGATCACGGCAAGGGGCTCACACTGCTGCCGGCTGCGATGCTCGCGCGTTTTCAGCATGGCACCATGTTGTTCAATGCAGAGCGGGGAAAGCTCGCGCCGGCCGGTCTTCCGGGCAAGCGCATCGGGGTGCGTTCGTACAGCCAGACCACGGGCGTCTGGATTCGCGGCATCCTCGAAAACGACTACGGCGTCGATCTCAGCGGCGTGCAATGGGTGACGTTCGAGGACGGGCACGTCGCCGAAGCCGCCGATCCGGCTGGCGTCATCCGGGCCCGCAAAGAGCAGGACATCACCGACATGCTGATTGGCGGCGAGCTGGACGCAGCGGTCTACGGCGCCGCGCTGCCCAAGGATCCACGGCTGCAAAGCGTGATTCCTGATCCGGAGGCCGCCGCGCGCAGCTGGTACGGCAAGCACGGCCTTGTTCCCGTCAACCACATGGTCGTGGTGACCGACGAACTTGTCCGGTCAAATCCGAAAGCCGTTGCCGAGCTCTACCGATTGCTGGAAGAGGCGCGGAAAGCTGCACCGCCGCCCGGGGCCATCGACACCGCACCCTTCGGCAAGGAAGCGAACCGGCGCTGCCTGGAGCTTCTCATGTCATATTGTCAGCAGCAGAAACTGATTTCACGGCGGCTGAATTTCGACCAACTTTGGTGAGAGCAAATAGCCTGGAAAAAGGAGTCCGTTGCCAATGAAAAAAACCTATACCGGCGGCTGCCAGTGCGGAAACGTACGCTACGAGGCGCAAGCCGACATCGGAGAAGTGATCACGTGCAACTGCTCGCGCTGCCGCAAGGTTGGCCCGTTGCTGTCCGCCGTTGCGATGCCGGACTTCAAGCTGCTGTCGGGCGAGAATGAAATGACGGACTATCAGTTCAACAAGCGCGCGATTCATCATCCATTCTGCAAGACGTGCGGCATCGAATCCTACGCCTACGGCAAGGGCCCCGGCGGCAGAGACATGGTGATGCTCAACGTGCGTTGCCTGGACGGCGTCGACGTCGAGCAATTCAAGGTGAAGAAATTCGACGGCGCGAGCCTATGACCGGGGAGGGCACTCGCGAACGGGTCTCCTAAAAGCCATAACGGGCAGACCGTCGTCCACCCGTCACAAGCTCTCGGATCCATTCCTGGCGCGCAGGCCGAAACCCGCGACGGAGGTACCAGTTACTGAGAGCCAGGGCCGGTAGTCACGAGCCACGAATACTGCAAGCAGCACCCACGTCCCATGTCCAGTCCGGTCATGGCGGCCATCCGTGTCCGGCAGAGCCGAAGATGGGCGACCTGTCGGGAAGCCTACCTCCACCATGCGGCGAGGCAAGGCCGAAGAATCGCTGTTGATAATTCTGAGGATTAAATATGACCGGGCTTGTCAGCCCAAAATCGTACCTTTGCCGCGGCCATCCTTGCTTTGCTCAATCATGACCGTGTCATGCTTGAGCGCGAGCTGCCTGGTGAGCTCGGCGTTCATCAGCTGATCCTGCGTGAGCGCGTGCATGTCCGCGAACATTCCTTCGGTACCGGCCGGGCTGTAGATCATGAGCATGCGCACGCCTTCTTTCGACGTCACCTGATGTGGAACGCCGGGCGGGATGTGCACGCAGGATCCTCTTGTGGCGTGGAACAACTCGTCGCCGACCTGAAAGTCCGCGCTGCCGTCGAACAGGTAGAACGTCTCGTAGGCCTTGATGTGATAATGCGCGCGTGACTGAAAGCCAGGCTTGCAGTTCTCCTCAACCACCTCGAAAGTTTGAGCGGTATCATTGCCCGTGATCTTCACAATGACCTCGTTGGCCTTGGCGTAGATGTTGCCTTTGCCCGGCGGTGAGTGCTTGCCCTTGGCGGTCATGGCGGCCTCTCTCGATCGTTTCCGGTCCAATTGATTGCACAGGCGCGCCCCGGATGAACAGAGGCCGATGGTTGAGCAGTGGGCTGGACGGGACGCGAAAATGGCCCGACAGTTGCCCCCGGTACCGATCAGCAGAGGCAATCCCCATGGCACGGAATACCGCACGCGAACGGCTTGAGGCCGCGCTTGCCCGCATCGATGATCCAAAGGGGGAAGGAGCACGGACCTGCCTCACCGTCTATCGCGAGCAGGCGAAGGCCGCGGCCGATGCCGCCGACGCGCGCGCGAAGTCCGGAATCTCGCTGGGCCCGGTGGACGGCACGATTGTGAGCATCAAGGATCTTTTCGACGTCGCCGGCGAAGTCACGCGCGCCGGGTCGAGGATATTCGCGGAGGAAGGAAAACCAGCCACCGCCGATGCGCCCGTCGTGCGCAGGCTGCGCGCCGGCGGGGCGATCATCGTCGCCAAAACGAACATGAGCGAATTTGCCTACACCGGTATCGGCGCCAATCCGCATTTCGGGACGCCGGCCAATCCGGCCGACCGCAAGCGCGTTCCCGGCGGCTCGTCGTCGGGCGCTGTGGTCTCGGCGGCTGATGGTATGTGCGAGATTGCCATCGGCTCGGACACCGGCGGTTCATGCCGGATCCCGGCGGCGATCTGCGGGATCGTCGGCTACAAGCCGAGTCGGCAGCGCATCCCGACCGACGGCGCTTTCCCGTTGTCATACAGCATCGATTCAATCGGGCCGATTGCGCGCACGGTGGAGGCCTGCGCCAAGGCCGATGCCGTCATGGCGGCTGAAGATTTCGCGCCGCTCGAGCACGCGCAACTGGCCGGCCTTCGCATCGGCATCGTGCAGGGGACTCCGCTGGAGAATCTCGACGAGACTGTGTCGAAGCGTTTCGCGGGAGCGGTCGATCAATTGCGAAAAGCCGGTGCGCGTCTGTCTGAAGAAAAACTCGCATTGCTGGCCGATATGGCCGAGGTCAACAGCAAGGGCGGCGTGCAGCCGGCGGAGGCATTCGCGATCCACCGGGAGCTGATGTCGCGCCGGGCCGACGACATTGACCCGAACGTGCGGGTACGGCTCGAGCGGGCACGCAATGTGAGCGCCGCCGACTACATCGAGATGGTGCGACAGCGCGCCCGGCTCATCCGGCTGATGGATGCGAGGCTGGCCGACCTCGACATTCTGGCATTGCCGACCACCCCGATTGTGGCGCCGACAATGCAGGAGGTGGCGCCGGCCGATGAATTCGCGCGCAGAAACGCGATGTTGCTGCGCAATACACTTATTGTGAATTTCTTTGATCTCTGCGCCATCTCGGTGCCGATCCCGCGCGAAGGCGGCCTTCCGGCCGGCTTGATGCTGGTTGCCCGCAACGGCCAGGACAATCGCCTGTTCCGCATCGCGATGGCGGTTGAACGACTATTTGGCGGGTAGGCGCCTAGAACGCCCGTAGCGATTCAAGCAACAACCGGTGGCGTTCGCCGCCGAGCTTTTCTTTCAGTGCCGCTTCGTGTTGTGCGGCCAGCATTTTGGCGCGCGCCAAAATCTTTTGGCCGTCCGCGGTCAGCCGTAGCGCATGACGACGACCATCGGCAGACGATGGAAGCCGCTGCGTCAGATCGCGTCGTTCCAGACGGTGCAGCAAGCGTACCAGTCGCGCCCGCTCAATACCCAGGGTCGCCGCCAGCTCCGCCTGGGACAGCCCGGTATTGGCGCCAATGACCACCAGGACTGAGAATTCGGCCGGACTGATGTCGATCGAGGACAGCCGGCGGATGAAGTCCTGAAACACCCAAAGCTGCGTCCGGCGGATGAAATAGCCGAGCCTTTCGTTGAGAACGCCGAGGTCGATAACGGGCGCGCTCCTGCGCTTCTGCGGCGTTTTGCGCAGCGGCACGGCCCGTTTGGTCGCGTGTCTGGCGTCAGGCATAGGGGGTAGCCTTGTCCCGGTGGTCACCAATGGTGTTGACGAAATTTGTTGTCCTAGTCAACAATATGGCCTGGTGAATATTGGGAATGGGTGAACGGTCCGCGCGAAAGTCGCTGCGGCCGGGGTTCGATCTTGTGAAGATTGGAAAAAATCCGGCATCATCCGGAACAAGGGCCGCGTGCTCGGCCAGGGAGGATATCCGATGAAGAAGAAATCTCAGTCGAAGGCGGCCGTGACCCGCCGAAGCTTCAGCGCCGGGCTCGGGGCGGCCGGCATCGTTGCAGGGACCGCGCCGTTCAACATCGTTCGTGCGCAAGGCGCCGCATTAAAGGTCGGCGTGCTTCTGCCGCGTTCCGGTGTGCAGGCCGGCATCGGTCAAGATTGCCAGCGCGGTGTCGATATTACCAATGGCATCCTGAAAGAACTTGGAATGCCGGGGCTCGATATCATGAATGCCGACACCGAGACCAAGGTGGAAGTTGCGCGCTCGCGCGCTGAGAAACTGATCAGCGACGGCGCACAGCTGCTCGTCGGCGCTTTCGACTCCGGACAGACCACTGCAATCGCACAGGTCGCCGAGCAGAAGGGAATTCCCCTGGTCATCAATATTGCAGCTGCTCCTCCGATCACGGAGCAGGGCTACAAGTTCGTGTTCCGCAATTTCCCGACCGGGCCCATGATTTTGCGTGACGCCTTCCTCAATCAAAAAGAAGTTTTCCAGATCACCGGCTCGGCGCCGAAAACGGCGGTCCTGCTGCACGTCAACGACACTTATGGCACGTCGATTCAGAAGGGCATGGCCGCCATGTTCCCGAAGTTCGACATGCCGTACAAAATTCTCGAGGAAATCGCGTATGACCCCGGTGCGCGCGATCTGTCGGTCGAAGTCGCAAAGGCCAAAGGGACCGGCGCTGAGGCGCTCATCGCGGTCAGCCGTCTCAACGACGCCATTCTGCTCACCCGTGAGCTGATCAAGCAGCGCTGGAATCCGATGGCGGTCCTGAGCATCGGTCCGGGATGGTATGAGGATCAGTATCTCAAGACTCTCGGCAAGCTTTCGGATGGTCCGATCAGCCTGGTGCCCTGGTACGATCCGAACAAGAAGCTCAGCAAGGTTTTGGAAGCCGCGCTCGCGAAGGCCCATCCCGGCGTGAGCATGTCCACCAACCATGTGTATACGTTTGAGGCATTGCTGGTCGCCGCGGACGCCTATAAGCGTGCGGGCTCGGCCGATCCGAAGGCACTCGCCGACGCCATTCGCACAACCAATATCACCAACAATGTCAGTCCCGGCCCAGGCATCATGTTTGACGCCAAGGGCCAGAACGACAAGCTGAAGGGCTCAGCGATCCAGAATCGCGACGGCAAGCTGGTGACGTTGGCGCCAAAAGAAGCGGCCAACGCAAAACCGGAGTGGCCGTTAAAGCCCTACGACAAGCGCGGTTAGCCCGCCTCCGCTTCACGATTGCTCCGGCCGCGCCTGCGCGGCCGGCGCCTTACGCCATCGGGTATTCGTGTGCAGCTCGACATTTTTATCAACGTCGCGGTCGGCGGAATCCTGACCGGGCTGGTTTATGGCCTGATGGCCCTTGGCCTCTCGGTCATTTTCGGCGTGGTGCGGGTAGTCAATTTCGCGCATGGCGAGATGATGACCATGGCAATGTATGCGGCGATAACGCTGTTTGCCGCTTTTCACCTTGATCCGCTCATTATGATGATCCCGATTGCAGCCGCCATGTTTGCTCTCGGGTATTTGCTGCAAGTCGGGTTGATCAACAGTTTCATCACGCGGCCAGAACACAGCCAATTTTTGTTGCTTATCGCCATCGCGATCATCATCGTCAACGCCTTGCTGATCGCTTTCGGGCCCGACGCGCAAAACGTCCAGGTCGCGTACGCCTTCGACAGCTTCAAAATTGGTCCGCTGATCGTGGATGCCACCAAGGTCTACGCCGCCGCTGCGGCAATCGTCGTGGCTGCAGCGCTATTCGCCTTTTTTCAGTACACCGCCGTGGGGACGGCAATTCGAGCCTGTGCCGACAACTATACCGGCGCGTTGGTGGTCGGTCTCGACGTTCACCGCCTCTATGCGCTTACGTTTGGCTTGGGGTGCGCCTGCGTGGGTGCTGCTGGCTGCATGCTGCTATTGCTCTTCGATGTCACGCCTGCGGTCGGTCCGGCCTACACGCTGCTGGCATTCGTGATCGTCATCACCGGCGGCATGGGCTCGATGCCGGGCGCCCTGCTTGGCGGAATACTGGTTGGGTTTACAGAGGCGGTCTCCGGCCTGCTGTTCACGCCTTCCGCAAAAAGCATGTTTGCCTTCGCGATCCTGGTCGTAATGCTGCTGTTCAGGCCGCAAGGCATCATGGGCAAGAGGGCGAGATGATTGCGCGCCTGACGGCCGATGTCCCGCGCCGCTCGCTTTTGCTGCTCGCCGCGCTGCTTATTA
>DATBTA010000222.1:0-3354 GCA_036559505.1 Pseudolabrys sp.
GATATCATTCCGGCGGCCCTGCATTTTCTCGGTTTGAACCCGGATTTGAACGATCCGAAGGATCTGGAAAGGGCAGCGGAGCTGCTCGCAAAAATCCGTCCTCTGGTCCGGAAATTTCACTCGTCAGAATACCTGAATGCGCTCGCCAGCGGAGAAATCTGTCTGGTGGTCGGCTGGTCTGGTGACATCAAACAGGCACAGAAACGCGCAGCCGCCGCAAAGAACGGCGTTGATGTCGGTTACTCAATTCCGAAGGAAGGCGCGCAGATGTTCTTCGACAATCTCGCGATTCCGAAAGACTCCACACACGTCGCCGAAGCGCACGCATTCATTGACTACTTGCTCCGGCCGGAAGTTGCGGCACTGAACAGCAATCTTGTCGCCTACGCCAACGGCAATCTTGCAAGTCAGAAACTCATCGATCGATCGATACTCGACGACAAAAGTGTCTATCCGGACGCTTCGACCATGAGCCGTCTCTACACGGTGGGTGCGCGCGATCAAAAAACGCAGCGGCTGATCAACCGGCTATGGACTAGAATCAAGACCGGCCGTTGACCGGCACCTGATCCTCCGGCCGCCAGCGCCGGTGCAACCACAGCCACTGCTCCGGATATTCACGAATCCAGCCTTCGACTACTGACATGATGGCTTGCGTTGTCCCCGCGATATCGACCTTGCCACCTGTATCGCGGACTGGCTGTACCTGCTCCGTTAGCTCTACACGAAAACGATGGTTCGGCAGACGTATGACTCGCAGGCCGTGAATCGGACAATCGAAATGCCGGGCGAGCCGCGCGAGGAGGGGGTTGGCCTTGGTGCGCCGGCCAAAGAAAGTCACGTCGACCCCGCGGCTGTAATATTGATCGACCAGCATGCCGACGTGAGTGCCGCGTCCGAGCGCTTCCGCCAGCTTCATTGGGGCATCGAGGCTGGTCGGGATAAGCACTCCCATCGCCGCAGCCCGCGTATCGTGCAGCCATTTGTCGATCGCGGGGTTGTTCGGTCGTCGGTAGAGGACCGCGGTATCAAGCTTGCATGCCGCGGCGCAGACCGCAGGGAGCTCCCAATTGGCAAAATGTGCACCAAACACGATCGCCGGCCTTGGCTGCTCCAGCAATTTAAAAAAACGATCCAGGTCTGCCGGTCTCGCTTCGATACGGGTCGACCGCTCTGGATGCCAGGGATCGAAATCAGAAAGGCGGTCGAGGTGAGCGAACTCAGCGGCGATACGGCCGAGGTTGTCCCAAACACCGCGCAGGATCATGTCGATCTCGGTCGTCGACTTTTCCGGAAATGCCGCGGTCAAATTGGCGTGTCCGATCCGGTTTTCGGGCAACAACGGTCCGACGGTTCGCATGAACCGGCCCGCGACATTTCTCATTGTGTCAGGGTTGGTGAGGCGCAACAGTTTCAGGAGACCAATCGCGCCGGCACCGACTGCGGAATTGGCGGCGCGTTTGGTTGCACGCTTCAGGCGCCCGACTGTCCGCCTCATCGTTGACGCCTCAAAACTTCACAATGACTTTGCCAAATACCTGGCGGCTTTCCAGGCGCGCCAGACCGCGCTCAAAATCTGCCAATTCAACTTCGGTATCGATGATCGGGGCCATCCCGGCAGCGATTTTCGACAGGCTATCGCGTATATTGCGCATCGAAGCGCCAAAGGAACCAAGAATCTTGTACTGCTGCTGAAACAGCTGCATCAGGTTGATCGTCACTGTTGGGCCTGCGGTGGAACCGCAGGTCACAAGACGTCCGCCGCGCTTCAGGCAGAGCAGGGAGCCGTTGAAGCCTTCACCACCGACGTGCTCGAAAACGACGTCGACGCCCTTTTTCCCGGTCAGCTTGCGGGTGACACCCTCAAAGCGTTCGGTCTTGTAATTGATCACATGATCGGCTCCGAGGGCCTTGGCTTTTTCAGCCTTCGAGTCATCGCCCACAGTGGTGATCACGGTGCAGCCGAGCGCCTTCGCCATCTTGATGGCGACCGAACCGATGCCCGAACCGCCTGCATGCACCAGAATTGTTTCTCCGGGCTTAAGCTTGGCATTGTCGAACAACATGTGCTCGACGGTGCCGAATGCAATCGGTGCGCAGGCTGCGTCGCGCAAGGACACGCCTTCGGGCACCGGAATGACGAGCCGGGTCGGCAAATTGATCAAATCGCGCGCGAATCCGTCGATGTGGAATCCCATGATGCCGGCGACATTCTCACAGAGATTGTCGCGGCCTTCGCGGCATGCGGCGCAGCGGCCGCATGTCATGGCCCCGTACATCACCACTTTATCGCCGACCTTGAAATTCGTGCTGCCCGCGCCCAGCGCGGCAATCTCGCCCGAAGCCTCGGCGCCAACGACCAAAGGGAGCTGCCGCTTGGCGAATGCCATTCCCCGGAAGCCCCATAGATCGAGATGGTTGATCGCTACCGCCTTGATGCGGATTTGCACCTCGCCTTCGCCCGGCGGCGGAGGCGGCGGGACGTCGGCGAGTTCAAGTTTACGATCGGCAATCAGCTTCAGCGCACGCATGGCGGTCCGGCAAGTCCGGCGCTAGGCCGGCTCAAGCCCCACGACCAGCGAAACATTCTGCCCGCCAAATCCGAATGAGTTCGATATCGCGTGGCGAAGGTTGGCGTCGCGTGCCGTGTTGGGCACGACGTCGAGCGGAATTGCCGGGTCGGGCACGGTATAGTTGATGGTCGGTGGGATACGTTGACTTTGCAAAGTGAGAAGCGTGAACACCGCCTCCACCGCGCCGGCGGCTGACAGCGTATGGCCGATCATCGACTTGTTGGAGGAGATCGGCAGGCTCTTTATCCGTTCGCCGAATACGGTCGCGCAGCCGAGATATTCCATTTTGTCGTTTTCCGGCGTGCTCGTTCCGTGGGCATTAATGTAGTCGATTTCGTTCGGCGTGAGACTGGCATCAGCGATGGCATTGGCAATGCAGCCAATAATGGGCTTTCCGTCCGGGCTGGAGCGGGTGCGGTGGAATGCATCAGTCATCTCACCGCAGCCCTCCACGACACCCAGAATCTTCGCGCCACGCGCCACTGCGGCCTCGTAACTTTCGAGGACCAGGGCGCCGGCGCCCTCGGCCATAACGAAGCCGTCGCGGTTCTTCGAAAACGGTTTGGCCGCCGTTTGCGGAACATCGTTGCTGGTCGAAAGGGCCGAAAGAAGAGAAAAGCGGACTACGGCCTCGGGATTGATAGAGCCGTCTGTGCCGATGCACAGCGCAGCATTTGTTTCGCCACGACGGATAGCTTCGACGCCAAGCTGAATTGCCGTTGCGCCCGATGCGCAGGCGGTCGAAAGCGAGATTGGCGAGCCCAATGTGCCGAATTTTTCG
>DATBTA010000223.1:0-4103 GCA_036559505.1 Pseudolabrys sp.
CCGGCAATTTTCAGCGGAGCGACGAGTTTGCCGGCCTGCTGCTCGATTACGGCAAGGACCTCGCGATGCTGCGAAGCGACTATGGCGGGAACGCCGCGCTTGAGTATTCCGGCCTTTTCGCCGGCAATTTTCTCCAGGGAATCGCCAAGAAAATCGGTGTGATCGACCGAAACGCGCGTGATGATCGATGCTAAAGGCTTGTCGATGACATTCGTTGCATCGAGCCGCCCGCCAAGGCCCACCTCAAGCAGAAGAACATCCGCCGGATGATGCGCAAAAATCGAAAGGCCGGCGGCGGTCGTTATTTCGAACACTGTTATCGGCGCGCCCGCATTCGCTCGTTCGCATTCCTGCAAGGCCGCAGCAAGTTCCTCATCGGCGACGAGATGCCCCTCGCCGCGCGCACCAATGCGGAAGCGTTCATTGAAACGGACAAGATGCGGCGACGTGTACGTGTGCACGCTCTTTCCTGCAGCTTCCAGAATTGCGCGTAAAAAGGCGATCGTCGATCCCTTGCCGTTTGTGCCGGCAACGTGAATGGCCGGTGGCAGCTTCCGCTCGGGATGGCCCAACGCGCCAAGCAATCGCTGCACGCGATCGAGTGACAGATCGATACGCTTGGGGTGAAGCCCCATTATCCGCGACACGATGGAATCGATTTGATTCATGACAACACGTTTGTGGTCACCGGGACGCGTGCGGCCCGGTAATACCGATATATGTGGCACAATCCCACCTTGCTAAGCGAGATGGCTGGGTCATAGGCGTGTGAAAGCACGCTGTCCTTCAGCCGGCTATGCCCGGCCATGACAAATTATTGGGCATGACATCAACGTTCAGGCGTGTGCCGGAACGGGCAGTTGTTCTCGATACTGCTGGCCACCGGATGCAGGCGTTCTCGTCAACAGCCGGCACAGTTCGGCAAGCGTGGGACGCAACTTGTGCCGATGCACGACCATGTCAACCATGCCATGTTCGGCGAGATATTCGGCACGCTGGAAGCCGTCAGGTAATTTTTCGCGGATGGTCTGCTCGATTACGCGCGGACCCGCGAAGCCGATCAACGCACCGGGCTCGGCGATCTGTACATCGCCAAGCATTGCGTACGAAGCTGTAACACCGCCAGTGGTCGGATTGGTCAGCACGACAATATAGGGCTTGCGTGCTTCGCGCAGCATCTGCACGCCAACGGTCGTGCGTGGCAACTGCATCAGCGACAGGATGCCCTCCTGCATGCGCGCTCCACCTGAAGCCGCAAACATGATGAACGGCGTCTGCCGGCGGACTGCGGTCTCAAGCCCTGTGATCACTGCTTCACCGGCGGCCATGCCAAGCGAACCGCCCATGAAATCGAAATCCTGGACCGCAATCGTCACCATCTGCCCTTCAAGGCGGCCGATGCCGACCTTCACGGCATCCTGAAGCCCGGTTTTGGCACGGGCATCTTTCAGCCGGTCGGCGTAACGGCGCTCGTCACGAAACTTGAGCGGGTCCAGTGTCACTTCAGGCAGCGCGACATCTTCAAACTCGCCACCATCGAACATCGCCTTCAGCCGTTGCGGCGCGCTGATCCGCATGTGGTAGTTCGAGCTTGGGATGACGAACTGATTGGCCTCGACGTCCTTGTAAAACACGAGCTGCCCGGTCTCCGGACACTTGATCCAGAGATTTTCCGGCGTCTCACGGCGCAGGAAACTGCGGATCTTCGGCCGTACGAGATTGGAGATCCAGTTCATGGGTCGCTTCTATAAATACGATTCGGCAAAATTATAACCGCTTGCAGCGCCGAATGTTCATTCTGCTGCCACGCGACGGGCGGAGCGCAGGCCCTCCGCCAATGTGGAAACCAGGTTTGTTACGGCTTTCACCGTGCCCGAACCGGCCTTGCCGTATTTGTCGAGGCTCTGGCGCAGCGCATCCACGAGGGCCGAGCCTACGACCACGCCGTCGGCCCCAGCAGCGATGGCACGGGCGTGCTCTGCGGTCCTAACCCCAAACCCGACCGCAACCGGAAGCTTGGTGTGGCGTTTGATGCGCGCAACCGCGGCCGTCACCTTGCCCGTATCCGGTGCTGCGGCACCGGTAATTCCTGTAATGGAAACGTAATAAACAAAGCCGGATGTATTGTTGAGCACCGCCGGGAGGCGATTGTCGTCGGTGGTCGGCGTGGCGAGACGGATGAAATTGAGGCCAGTTTTAAGCGCGGGAAGGCAGAGCTCCTCGTCCTCTTCTGGCGGTAAATCCACGACAATGAGCCCGTCCACGCCAGCTGAGTTTGCATCGGTGAGGAATTTGTCGACGCCGTAAATATAAATGGGATTGTAGTAGCCCATAAGGACGATGGGTGTTTCGTCGTCATTTTTGCGAAATTCACGCACCAACCTGAGTGTATCGCCGACGCGCTGACCCGCTTTAAGCGCCCGCAATCCCGCGGCCTGGATGGCCGGACCGTCGGCCATCGGATCGGTGAATGGCATGCCGAGCTCGATGACATCGGCCCCGGCCTTTGGCAGTTCCTTGGCAATCGCAAGCGACGTCGCGTAGTCGGGGTCGCCCGCCATGGTAAATGTCACCAGCGCGGCGCGGCCTTCCTTTTTCAACGCGGCGAAGCGGCGCTCGATGCGGGTGGTCATCGATTCTTTCTTTCGAGATAAGCCTCAACGGACGCGAGATCCTTGTCGCCGCGGCCGGACAAGTTCACCACCATCAGATGATCCTTCGGCTTCTTCGCCGCGATCTCCGGCACTTTGGCGAGGGCATGCGCAGACTCGAGTGCAGGGATGATGCCCTCGAGCTTGCTGCACAGCTGAAACGCCGCCACCGCCTCGTCGTCTGTCGCGGAAAGAAATTTCACGCGGCCCATGTCGTGCAACCAAGCGTGCTCGGGGCCGATGCCAGGGTAGTCGAGACCCGCCGAAATCGAGTGCGCCTCTTCGATTTGGCCATCATCGTTCATCAGCAAGTAGGTGCGGTTGCCGTGCAGCACACCGGGTCTGCCGCCGGCAATCGACGCCGCGTGCTTGCTGGTGAGTCCGTGTCCAGCCGCCTCGACGCCGTAGATCTCGACTGACCGCTCATCGAGAAATGGGTGAAACAGACCCATCGCGTTTGACCCGCCACCGATGCAGGCAATAAGCGAATCGGGCAGCCTGCCCTCTGCGGCGTGCAGCTGGTCGCGGGTCTCCCGGCCAATAATCGACTGGAAATCGCGCACCATCGCCGGATACGGATGTGGGCCCGCCACCGTGCCTATGCAATAGAACGTGTCGCTGACGTTGGTTACCCAGTCGCGCAGCGCTTCGTTCATTGCATCCTTGAGCGTGCGTGCGCCAGATTCGACCGGACGGACTTCTGCTCCGAGGATATTCATTCTCAGCACGTTCGGCTTCTGCCGCTCGACGTCGACCGCGCCCATGTAAACGATGCACGGCAGGCCGAACTTGGCACACAAGGTCGCAGTCGCGACGCCGTGCATCCCGGCGCCGGTTTCCGCGATGATGCGAGTCTTGCCCATGCGCAAAGCCAGCATGATCTGGCCGAGCACGTTGTTCACCTTGTGTGCGCCGGTGTGGTTGAGGTCCTCACGCTTGAAATAGATTTTTGCCCCGCCGCAGTGCTTCGTGAGCCGTTCGGCGAAATAGAGCGACGACGGCCGGCCCACGTAATTTGCGAGATGACCGTCCATTTCCTTCTGGAATTTCGGGTCGGCTTTGGCCTTCGCGTAGGCGGCTTCAAGCTCGAGGATCAGCGGCATCAGTGTTTCGGCGACGAAGCGGCCGCCATAGATGCCGAAATGCCCTCGCTCGTCGGGCCCGGTACGGAATGAGTTGGGCTGCTGCACGGTCATGGTTGCAAGTGCCTATTTGACCGGGCGCACGATGGACCCCTCGCCAAGCTGGAGGGGCGGTGAAAAGATCTCTGCCTCGGCGGCGCGGGCGGCACGGATAAACGCACGGATTTTCTCCGGATCCTTTTCGCCGGGCCCGCGTTCGACGCCAGAAGACACGTCGACACCCGGAGCACGTGTGATACGCAGCGCCTCCGCTACATTGTCGGCGTCGAGGCCGCCCGACAGCATAAAGGGAACACCGGCGTTGATGTTC
>DATBTA010000224.1:0-3352 GCA_036559505.1 Pseudolabrys sp.
GGTTTTGCGACCTTTTTTCTTGTGGTCGGCGGGAATGCTTTTGTCGCATTGGTACACCCGATCTTCGTCGTTGGACTCTGTTGGAGAGCAGGCTTCGGCGCCGAAGGCTCGATCGACGCCGGGCTGTGCGGCATATCGGTCGTAGCCGGCTACGGGCCGTCAGTAGCCCTCGCCTGGCGTGGATTGTCCTTCCGTGGCGTGCCGGGCAAGCTCCGCATTCTGGCGTGGACACCCCTGCACTGGCTGTTGCTGTCGGGGGCTGCGTGGTGGGCGGCGATCGAACTGACCCATGCGCCTTTCCGCTGGAACAAGACCGAACACGGTCTCGACCGGCCGCCGGACGTAGCGCCGATGCTTGTCGAGCTGAGCCGGCGCGTCGCCGGCCTGAAAAGACGCGGCGAACTTCCGCAAATATGGATCGACGCTACATATAACGTCGCAGATCGGCGGCGGCTTCCTCGGGCTTCCTCTTGAGGCTGAACGGCGCAACGAAACGACCCTGCTTGTCCATAAGATAGACAAGCGCAGTGTGATCCATGCTGTAGTCGCCGCCCTGCGTTGGAACCTTCTTGGCGTACACGCGATACGACTTTTCCGCCGCATCGATGGCCGCCCGGTCGCCGGTCGCGCCGCGCAGATGCGGATCGAAACTCGACAGATAATCTTTCATCACGGCAGGGGTGTCGCGCTCGGGATCGACCGTGATGAAAAGAGCACCGGTGCCATCAGCATCCTTGCCGAGCGTGCGCAGAACCTCGGACACGTCAAAAAGCGTGGTCGGACATACGTCGGGGCAATGCGTATAGCCGAAGAATACCAGGTGCGGCTTTCCCTTCAGGTCCACATCCGTGATCGGATTTCCGTTCTGGTCGACGAGCTTGAACGGTCCGCCAATCGCAGAGGTGGCCGGACCGGCGCCGCCAAAGTTCCCGCTGGCGTAGAGGAACACTCCGGAGAAAATCACCAGCCCGATCAGAAAGGCGGCAAAAATGAGGACAATCTGCGACGTTCGCGCCGTCATCGGCTCTCAACTTGCATCAGAAGCACGCGAGCCAGCCAGTACGCACCATCTCGAAGAACACGGCGGTACCGTAGTAAGCCCACAAGCCCAGCGCTGCGGCAACCAGTGCGCCGCCGACAACTGCCACCAACAAAAGTGGCCGCGACAAGGGAGCGTTGGAAACGATCGCCGGCATTCCCGCCTCCAGCTCGAGTTCCTTCACATAGGCTCGCCGGACGCCCAAGGCAATGCGACTTCGCCGCCGCTTTCCGCGATTAACTATCTTACTGCCTGCAAAATATCGCCGATAACGCGGCCGTCCGTGGCGACGTTGACTCCATAGGTTAAAGCCGCGATCAATGATAGACTTTCCTGAATATGGATTCTTACCCCCGAATGGAGAACTTGATGCGCAACGCTTTGGCGATCGCCGTGGCGATCTCAATGTCGGCGGCTGTTACTGCCTTCGCCCAGAATGCGCCCGCCCCGGCTCCGGCCCCAGCGGCGGCACCGCCCCCGGCCCCTGCGCCGGCAAAATCAACCTGTAACAACCCGAACGCACTCGGCATCGCACGCGTGGTTGAAATCGACACTACAGGCGGCCCTGGTTTCGGATTTGAGCACTTCAAGGCCTACGACTTCCTGCGCGACAAAGAAGTCGTCCTTACGTTCGACGATGGTCCATGGCCAGGCCACACGCCGGCCGTGTTGAAGGCGCTCGCCGAGCAATGCACCAAGGCGCTCTTCTTCCCGATCGGAAAACACGCCGGATGGCATCCCGAAATTATGAAGCAGGTGGCGGCTGCCGGACACACGGTCGGGTCGCACACATGGTCGCACAAGGATCTCTCCAAGCTGAGCCAGCAGGAAGGGATCGACGAAATCGAGAAGGGCATCGCGGCAGTCAGCATCGCGCTTGGCAACAAGCCGATCGGTCCGTTCTTCCGTTTCCCGGCTTTGCGGCACCCGCCTGAACTGCTGAAGTATGCAGGCGAGCGAAATCTCGGCGTTTTCTCGACCGACATGGATTCCTTCGACTTCAAGATGCGCAAACCGGAGCAGGTCATCGCATCGGTCATGAAGAAGCTCGAAAAGCACGGCAAAGGCATTATCCTGATGCACGACTTCCAGCAGGCGACGGCCCATGCGGCGCCTGAGCTGCTGAAAAGGCTGAAGGACGGCGGATACAAGGTCGTGCAGGTGGTCGGCAAGACGCCTGTCGAGCCGAAGAAAGAATATGTCGATATGGTGATGAAGGAGATCGGCGGCGGCATGGAGAGCGCGCGCCCGATGTCGAGCGTCATCAAGGATATCAGCAACTAGCAAAACGAAGCTGTTTTCAGGCCGGCCGCGCAAATAGCGCGGCCGGCTTTTTTTGTCGCATGCGCCAAGGTCCCCTGCGCTGTGCTAACCTGTCGGCGGCGCAATTTGCCGGCTTAGGGGGTCGCACATGAATGTATTGATCGTCGCCTTCGGCGCACTGATTACAATATGGGTTTTGGTCCTGCTCGGGTCGCCCTTCTTCGGGCCGAGGGACCACTAGCCGGTCCTGTTCACGGCGCCGCCCGTCCCGAGAACGCCGTAAACATCGATGACGCGGTGGTCGCGTGATCATAGGCAATTCGTGTCGCCACCATGAAAAGCGTCGTTGCCAGCACCAGCCGAAGCGCACGCTCGGGAATGCGGATCGCGAAATAGCTGCCGACGAAAATGCCCGGAAGCGAGCCCACGAGCAGCGAGCCGATAATCGCCCAGTTGACCGAGCCCATCATCCAGTGACCGAGCCCGGCAATCAGAGTCAGCGGGACCGCATGCGCAATGTCCGAGCCGACGATTTTGGCCATCGGCATTTGCGGATAGAGCAATATGAGCGCGATGACGCCCAACGCACCGGCGCCGACCGAGGAAATCGATACAAGACAGCCAAGCACGGCGCCAACCACGATTGTGCTGACGGCAGTTTTGTGCGGGTCGAGCTCGGCGACACGCGCACGATAGGCTGCCACGATCGACGCTCCGAAGACGAGCACGAAGGCGGTCAGAAACAATGCGACACTAAGTACGAGCGTGATCAGATTGCGTGCCGCCTCACCGCTCAGGTTGAAATGTGACAGGGCCGCTAAAGTGAGGATGGTTGCCGGAATGCTGCCGGTCGCAAGCCGGCCAACCACGCGCCAATCGATGCTGCGGGCAAAGCCGTGAACGAGGCTGCCGCCGGTCTTGGTGGCGGCGGCGTAAAGCAGGTCGGTTCCGACCGCGGTCGCGGGATGAACACCGAACAGCATGATCAGGACCGGCGTCATCAGCGCGCCGCCACCTACGCCGGTCATGCCAACCAGGAGGCCGACGGCA
>DATBTA010000225.1:0-3444 GCA_036559505.1 Pseudolabrys sp.
GTTTGCGGCCAGTTTCCTCAAGCAAAGCCCTTGAGATGGAAGCAGGCGCGCAAAGCATAAGTTGGCTCAAAGTGGCGCACGGCCTCGATCGGGCGTCCTCGGATAGCTCTCGCTAGGCGTGCAAATATTCAGGCTAGACACGTAAAATCTTGGAACTTCTTTCGCCAAGGCCAGGAGCTGGGCGCTCCCACGACGCCAATTTGCTTCGGAAGGATTTCGCAGCAGCCCGGGATGATCATCGGTGCCTGCCAGTTTCCGGTTTTTTCACCATTTCCTGAGGTAATGCGCGTTAAGCGTCGAGGAATAGTTCGAGCATGTCCCTCATGAAGTGGTCGTCCGTTGCAAAATTCCGCTGTGTAGCCGTCGCCGCGATGGGCTGCGCAAGCCTAATGGCAGGCACGGCCGCTGCCGGCGGCGCCGATCTCGTCGTCCGCTACGACCAATCCCAGCTCATCCGACTGCCGCGCCCGGTGACCGAAGTCATCATCGGCAATCCGTCGATTGCCGACGTCACGGTTCAGGGCGGCAACCTGCTGGTGGTGACCGGCAAGACGTTTGGCGTCACCAACGTCATCGCGCTCGATGCGCAGCGCAACGTCATCCAGGACCAGCGCGTCGTCGTCGAGCAGGATCCGCGGCACACCGTTGTCCTCTATAAGGGGTCGCTGCGGCACTCCCTGACGTGCTCGCCCACCTGCACGCCCGCCATCGTTATCGGCGACGATCAGGCCTACTTCGATCTCATCTCGAAGTCGGCGCAGACGAAAACCGGTGGGTCGGCACCGGACCGCGGTACCGTCAATCAAGAGTGATGCGTGGTTGGGTACCTTGATGGCGGCGCAAGCGCGCAGGGCTTAAGGTTTCGCTTACCGAGACAACTAAATTACTAACGAAGTAAGATATAATTCAGGGACGCAAAGATAACGTCGCGGCGGGTTTTCGCTTGAGACGTCTCCATGCGTATGGTTCTGCCATCCAACCGTCCGGGATTTTTCAAACGGTCCCGCTTTGCGCGGCCCGGTTGGCTGCGCAATGACGAGGGCGTGGCGGCGATCGAGTTTGCCATCGTTGCGCTGCCCTTCTTTCTGTTCGTCTTCGGCATCATCGGCTTCGGGTTGTACTTCCTAGCGTCGACCTCGCTCGAATACGGCGCCCAGGCTGCGGCCCGTAAGGTCCGCACAGGCGAAGCCGACAAGGGCGACATGACCGTCGGCGAGTTCAAGCAGCTCGTCTGCGACGCGGCCGGCACATACATCAAGTGTGGCAATGTCGCCGTTCTCGTCCAGCACGCCGCCGCGTGGAGCGGAGTGACGCCGCAGAGCTGCACCGACAGCAATGGCGCCATTGTGAGCTCCACCGGTCAAAGCGGCGAGCTGATCTCCAAGTACGCCGGCGGCGCCAGCGAAGTCGTCCTCGTGACGCTTTGTTACCGGTGGGAGCTCGCCGACAAATTGAAGTTCCTGAAGATGGGCAGCGGACCCGGCGGTTCGGGACCGGCAATCATCCAAGCTTCCGCGGCCTTCAAGACAGAGCCGTGGGAATGATGTTTCTGGGTAAGGCTCGCATGCGTGACCAAAGCAATTCAGCAGAAACTCGCGTCGTCCAAAGCCGCGGTCGGTTCTGGGGCGATACGCAAGGCGCTGCGGCGGTGGAGTTCGGCTTTCTGGCGCCAGTGCTGCTGCTGATGCTGCTCGCGACGATCGAGACCGCGCGCGCCGTCAGCAACGATAGGCATTTCACCGCGGCCGTTGCGACCGCCGGCGACCTCGTCGCGCGCGAGGAGAACTTGGGCAAGACCTCGACGGAAGCCAAGACGAACCTCGACGGCATGATGCAGTCGATCAAGCACCTCATGCAGCCATACGATGCCACGTCACTGAAGCTCGCCGTCTTCTCCGTGCGCGCTTCGCCAGACAACGCGTCCGACACGAAGGTCATCTGGTCGTACTCGTACAATGGTATGCAGGCGCCCCCCGACTGCTCGGCCTACACTCTGCCGCCCAACATCGTCGGCAAGGGCGGAAGCGTGATCGTCGTTGACTCGACCTACGTCTTCAAGTCGCTGTTCGGCGACTTCGTACCTGGCATCTCCGGTTCGATGACCTGGACAAGCAAGTCCTACCATAGCCCACGCAATAGTTGCGTTGACTACGTAGAGGGCGACAACTGCAGCAAAAGCTGCTGATGTTACGCGGCGACGCCGGGATGGTTGCCGTATCGCCTCTTTTTTGTGGTCAGACTGCCGAGCATGGACAATTCGGTCCATCGTGAGCGCAATTCAGCTTGCCCGCAGACGCGCTCGGCATATTGTAGCAAAATAATCAGTCTTCAAACGACCATCGTGCGGATATTGATATCATGGGTCGTCGCTCTATTCATACACCCGATGAGCTGCGCGAGCTGATCATTCAGGCGACCACGGCGATCGTCGAGCAGGACGGCCTTGAGGGCCTCTCTGCGCGCGAGATAGCCAAGCGCGTCGGCTATTCGCCCGGCACGCTCTACAATGTATTTGAAAACCTCGACGATCTGCTGCTCATCATCGAGGCGCGGCTGCTCGACGAGCTCGCCGGACGGCTCGCTGATACTGATGCTTCCGGGCCCCCAGGTGATCGGTTGCGCCGTCTCGTGGGCACCTATTTCGTATTCACGCAGGAGCGACCGAAACTCTGGAATCTGCTTAACGAGCATCGCATGCCCGCGGGGCGCGACGTCCCCGAGTGGTACCAGACAAAGGTAGAAAGCCTGCTGGTGCCGCTCGAAGCGGCGTTGGCGCCATTGCTGCCAGACTCCGACCCGGTGGCGCAAAAGCGGCACGCCCGCACCCTATGGGCGAGCGTGCACGGAATGACCGCGCTGTCGACGGCGGACAAGCTCTCGCACGTTACGGCGCATGCCGGACGCTCGCTGGTCGACGATTTGATCTCCACCTATCTTGCCGGTCTGCAGCAGCGCTGCCCGGCGCCGGCGACACGCTAGTAGCGCGCCGCCGCCGTCCGCACAATCTACTGAGCCACAGGCTTGGCAGCCTCTGGCGCCGCCGGCAACGAGCCGGTGGTGGTCGAATCGGCGGGTGCCGGCGTCGTCGCAACATGCCGGTTGATCGGCACCCCGAACAAGGTGTCGCGCGGCAGCAGGCGTTGCTCCAGCGACGCCCACATCGGACGCGAGGTGATGCCGTCGTAGAACACGCTGATCGACGGCGTTAGGAACAGCAGTGCCACGGCTGCGACGGCCATCGCCACCGAGCCTGCCGGATTGCGCATGTCGATCGGCTTGAAGGCGGTGCCGAACGATTTCTTGATGTGATTGCCAAGAACATCGACGGAGTACATCTCGTCGAGGATGAGGTGCGTGAGGAAGCCGATGAGCAGGAAGCCGCCGGCGAGCCAGGCGACGCCATCCGGCCGATTGAAAACGTAGTAGAAAATGAGCACCGTGGCA
>DATBTA010000226.1:0-4972 GCA_036559505.1 Pseudolabrys sp.
CGCATCCACAATATCTGGGATCGCGCCATCGCTGAGCCGCGCAAACTGCGCGCCTGACCTGCCGTTATTTCCGCACTCGCCCCCTCACCGCGTTGGCGCGCGCCGAATAGGTGATGCGGCCATCTGCATCCACCGGCAGCCGGTCGCGAAGCCGCGTTTTCAGCTTATCAACTTCACCCGGCGGCATAGCCCTTACGATTGGACCGATACTCGGCGTGTTCAAGCCGATTGATGCAAACTCATCAAAATCCTGAAACGTCCGTTGCACGGTGATCTCCCGTGTCTCGACATCGGCGATGCCGGCACTCATCCACAACTGACGCATCGTGTCGATACGTGACGCATCAGCGCTTGGCGGATACACGATCTTTTGGCCGAGCGCGCGTAATTCGGACTGCACGGAGTCCCAGGGAAATCCACCGCCGTACATGTCCCACGCGTAAGCCGCAACGCTCCCCCCTGGCCGCACGACCCGCACCATTTCGGCAACGCCCTTCGCCGGATCGGGAACAAAGAAAATAACCAGTGCCATGACGGCAACATCGAAAGACTTGTCGGCTTGAGGGAGGTCCATTGCGTCGCCTTGCTTGAACTTGACGATCCGAGAGGCCGGCCGTGTGCGTGCAAAAGCCAATTGCCCCTCGGCTGGATCCACGCCATCCACGCCGGCCGGCGAGCAGCGCTGCACGATCAATTCGGTGAAAGCCCCATTGCCGCACCCCACATCAATCCAACGCTGATTGCCGGAAGGGCCGAGCCATTCAAGAAACTGCTCCCCCGCAAGCTGACTCCAAACGCCCATCATGCGCTCGTAGGCGGCACCGTCGTCGAAACGGATCTGCGGCTCCGTCATGTGGGCACTATACCGTCATCCAGGCGCCGTCAGCATCCGCTGATTTGAAGACGGCTTCGAGCGCTGCTGCCGTCTGCAGGATTCCGGCCGATGAAATCGGGAATGTGCCCTGCCCGAGCACAGCCTTCGCGAAATAATCGAGATTGCGGCCGAGATGATTGTCATGCGGCCGTTCGATCACCTCGGGATCGTCCTTGCCGGCGTAGCGAACAATGACCCGCGCCTCCCCGGCGCTTTCCGCCCAGCAATTCTCGCCAAAAACAGCAATGCGCCAGCGGAACGGTGTCTTGATTGTGGTACCAAGCGTGCCGGTGGCGCCGTTCTCGAATTCGATCAGCGCCGCAGTGGTATCGCCCGTCGGCAACTTGAGCACACGCGCTCTCGAAAGCGCGCTGATCCGCTTCATGGGGCCGACCAGATCGCGGAAACAATCGAGCACGTGAATGCCCATGCCGGTCATGCCGCCCGCGCGGCTTTCCTCAGCCGCCATGCGCCAGCTGTCGGCGGGATAGTTTGCCAGCCAATCGTGGCTGTAGTTGCCTTCGACATGCATGATGGTGCCGAAAGCCCCTGCCTCCTTAAGTTCCGCCAAAACGCGCATCGACGGCATCAGCCGGAAATGATGACCAACTCCGAGAACGATGCCCGCGCGCTTGCAAGCTTCGAGTGCGGCTATGGCATCGGCTTTGGTGAGCGCAAACGGTTTTTCGCAGTACAAATGCTTGCCGGAGGCCGCGATTGCTTCCACCTGCGCGCGATGCTTGGTGTGCGGAGTTGCGAGCAGCACCGCTTGAATCGTCTTGTCGGTCAGCACCTCGTCGAGCGATGTTCCAAGTGCGATTTGATGCTCGGCCGCAAAATCGCGAACCGATTCGGGCTCGAGCGTGACGCCGTGTACGAAGCGCAACGGCGCGCCGAAGTCGCGCGCTGCCTTGACCAGCGTCTTGCCCCACCAGCCGAGGCCAACGATCGCGGTAGTGATCATGGATGCCTAGACTGAAACAGGTGCACCAGGCTGCTTGAGTGGATGAGCGCGCGCGAAGGCATCGATCTTGCTCACCTCATCGACGATGCGTTTCACTGTCGGATATGGCGCGAGATCGCACTTGAAGTAGGCCGCCCCTACAGCCTGCCCGGCAAGACAAATGTCGGCAATCGTGACTTGGTCGCCCTGGCAGTAACGTCCGGTCTGCTTTGAACCCGCAAGATGAGTCTCAAGCGCGGTCAAAGCTGACATATGCCAGTGATGACCCCATTTCAGTACGCCGGCCTCGTCAATCTTGTACTCATGCGCGAGATATTCACGCACGCGCGGCACGATCAGCGGATGCGTATCGCAAGCAATGATCTGTGCAAGACCACGGACTCTCGCGCGTGCCTTCGGGTCTTTCGGCAAGAGCGGCGGATTTGGATGTGTCTCGTCAAGATATTCGAGGATGGCAAGAGATTCAAAAAGTACCGTGCCGTCGTCCTCGATCAATGCCGGAATCGCCATCATCGGGTTGATTTTGCGGAACTCAGCTTCCCGCTGGTGACCTTTCATCAGATTGACTTCAATCACCTCATCGGGCGCGATACCTTTCAGATTCAGCGCAATGCGCACCCGATAGGTCGCAAGCGAACGCCAGAATGAAAAGAGCTTCATGAGTCCCTCCTATTTCTTGATCCCGCCCTTCGGCGTTCAGGATTTCTTGCGTGTGGCCCAATAAACCGACATGCGCGACCCGTCGCCACCGCCAAAGCCGTTCTTCGTTGCATCTTCAAAGCCGGTCAGTGTCGCCTTTGTCACGCGCATGTCGGCGCCGTTGGCTTCGCCGGTTTCCACCATCGTGCGCAGGTCCTTCACGCCATTGGCGATGCTGAAGGTTGTCGGCCCGGGATCGCGCCCCTCGAGCATCGTGACAATCATCTCGGCGCGGTTCTTCAGCGCAGGATTTGCGCCATTGGTGTCGACGAACAGATCGAGCAGTCGCTTCGGCTCCCAGCCGGCTGAACGTGCGATGGCGAAAGCCTCGCCATAGGCCTGCCAGGCGACCATCAGCGGCAGGTTGATCGCAAGCTTCATCGACGCGCCCGTGCCGACCGGCCCGCAGTGTTCAAGCCTCCGGCA
The DNA here is from genome assembly GCA_036559505.1 of Pseudolabrys sp. Lineage (GTDB taxonomy): Bacteria > Pseudomonadota > Alphaproteobacteria > Rhizobiales > Xanthobacteraceae > Pseudolabrys. The sequence goes on from DATBTA010000226.1 coordinate 2,964, forward strand.
CAGCTGATTGAGCAGCGATTTGGCACGCTCCGCGTCGGCGAGCTCCGCGCCCATGAGCCCAAGCAGTTTTCCCTGGCGCGCCGGCGCGGTCGAACCACCAACCGGACATTCAACGAAAGCCGCGCCCTTGGCGCGCACTTTCGGTGCGAGAGCAAGCGGCACCTTGGGCGGCACCGTGCTCATTTCAATGAGCAGCTTGCCTTTCACATCGCCCGCCAGGAGGCCGTTTGGACCATTGTAAACGGAATCGATCGCGGCAGCGTCGGTCAACATCGTGATGGTTGCCTCAACCGCGCTCGCAAGTTGCGCCGGGGTCGACGCGATCTTGGCGCCGATATCCGCCAACGCCTTGCTCTTCTCAGGCGTCCGATTCCAGACCGTCACCTCGTGACCGACTTCCATGAGCCGCGCCGCGACGGCCGCGCCCATGACTCCAAGACCTGCAATGCCAACTCGCATGCGTCCTCCCGTTCTTTTGCGAGGACGATAGGCGATCAGGGGCTTGCTTGAAAGCGGGCATGCTGCAATCCGCGACTCGACAGTCCCATACCCAACGCATAAGAGGGAATGGGCAGACGGATGCAACTTCGCATCGGGGAGACGGTGAATGGCAGGAAGACGGCGCAAAGGCACGGTCGGCGTGATCGGCCTCGGAATCATGGGCGGTGCCTTCGCGAAGAACCTGGTCAAGGCCGGATGGCATGTCGTCGGTTACGACACCAACGCGGCGCGCCGCCGTGAAGCCAAGCGCGCAGGCGTCGAGATTGCGCAAAACGCAGTCGAGCTTGCGGCTGCCGTTCCGACAATTCTGACCAGTCTTCCAAAGCCGGAGGCGCTTGCCGATACCGTGCGCAAGATCGCGGAGGCCAAGCTCCAGCGCAAATTGCTCGTCGAAATGAGTACCTTTAAAATTTCAGATAAAGAAAAAGCTGCCGCGGTACTGCGCAAGGCCGGCCATCAGATGATCGACTGCCCTGTCAGCGGCACGGGCGCGCAAGCAAGAAACCGCGATCTTGTGTTCTATGCCAGTGGCGACTCGAAGCTCATTGCGAAAATCCGGCCACTGCTCTCGGCATTTGGTCGCGGGGTCTTCAATGTTGGGCCATTCGGCAACGGCAGCCGGATGAAATACGTCGCGAATCTTCTTGTCGCCATCAACAATGTCGCGTCGGCCGAAGCAATGGTGCTTGGCATGAAAGCTGGTCTCGACCCGCGCATGATCGTCGACTTGATCACGGCGGGAGCTGGCAATTCGCGTGTCTTCGAACTGCGCGCACCGATGATGGCGAAAGGCCGCTACGACGACGTGACAATGAAGATTTCCGTCTGGGACAAGGACATGCAGGTGATCGGCGACTACGCGCGCAGGATCCGCGTGCCAACGCCGATATTCAACGCGACCAAGGGGATCTACATCAAGGCAATGAAAAACGGCCTTGGCGGCCGCGACACCGCGGCAGTCTGCACGGTGCTAGAGAAGATGGCGAAGGTCAGGCGGCGCAAGCGTTAGCCCGCGTCTTCGACGCTCTTGCGTCCTTCTTCGTGTTCTGTAGCCTGCCCACCCCACAAAAGAAAAATCCATGGGAGGGGCGTAGGTAGATGGCGTCGCATCAGCAACGCACCGAGATCCGCGATGGAATGCGGATCGATTGGGACGTGCCGATCACCATGGACGATGGCCTCGTGCTGCGCGCCGACGTTTTTCGCCCGGTGAAAGACGGCAAATATCCCGTCATCCTCAGCTACGGACCCTACGCGAAGAGTCTTGCATTTCAGGACGGATATCCGAGCGCCTGGCAGCGGATGGCCGAAAAGCATCCTGACGTCACCGCCAGGTCACGCAATCTCTATCAGAGCTGGGAGGTGGTCGATCCCGAAAAGTGGGTGCCACACGATTACATCTGCGTGCGTGTCGACTCGCGCGGCGCTGGATGTTCGCCGGGCTTCATCGATCATTTCTCCCCGCGCGAAACAAAAGATTTCTACGATTGCATCGAATGGGCGGGCGT
>DATBTA010000227.1:0-3489 GCA_036559505.1 Pseudolabrys sp.
AACGCAGCGGTTGCCTCTGCGGCGATATCACGAAGCGCGGCGGCGTCCATTCCAGTTTGTTTTACGTCGTCTCTCATCCTTCGCCCCCGTTTGCGAACAATTTAACGCAACTTCGTCACAACGCGCGATCCAAATCTGAAAGATTTGTGCGGTATCCGTCGCATTATGTCTCGTCTCTGGCTCGCATTAATCGTGATCGTTTTGTCCGGTGCAGCGCAGGCCGCGCCGCCCGACTTCAACACCGATCATTTCTGCAACAACTTCGCGCAGCACAACGCCGGCAACATGCCGGAGATGGCGAAGGCAGTCTGCATGATGAGCGAGGGGTCGACCAAGGCCGTTGTGGTCGCCGCGTGGGACCATGCGCCGGCTGCCGGCCGCGACGACTGCGTCAAGTCGGCGGGCGACTCCTACGTCACCCTGGCGAAATGCCTGAAAGACCTGCCCGGGCACTAAAAGCTGCTGCTGCTGATTGTGCTTCGCGACCGCTTTCTTCATATTTCAGGTCAATGACGGACGGCTGGAGGTTGAGCCAGCTTTTGGTATTTATTGTCAACCAGATTGGCCGTCTTAGAAGTTGGCGAACGCCCAGAACATGGCGTCCTCAAAGATCACAGAAGACTGGATGCCTGCGACTGTTCGAGTCGTGGCTTTCGAGCGCAAATTTAAAGCCGGAGAGGCGCTATTTCGGCTGGGTGATAAGAGTGCAGGTTTCTACGAGGTCCTGTCTGGTCGCGTGAGATTGGTTCGAGTTGATCGCTTCGGCCGTGAAACCGTGTTGCATGTAGCTGGTCCCGCCGAAACGCTCGCCGAGGCTTCGTTGTTTTCCGGTCAATATCATTGCGATGCAGTCGCCAACACCGATGCGACCGTGCGTGTTTATCCGAAACGCCTGGTAGTATCTGTTTTTGAAAAAGACCCAAAAGTTTTGAAGACTTTCACGGCGATGCTTGCCCATCAAGTGATGAGCCTGCGCACACGCCTTCAACAACGCAACATCCGCTCGGCACGCGAGCGCGTAAGGCAATTTCTCGCGCTCAATATCGGCCCTGACGGCCGCAGCGTCGAATTGCATGGCACGTTAAAGGACCTCGCCGCTGAAATCGGCCTGACCCACGAGGCGCTTTATCGTGCTCTGGCGGCTCTTGAACGCGCCGGCGAAATCAAAAGGGGAGGGAACAGGATTATGTTGGTCAGGCGCGTATGATCGAAATCATATGTAGTTTGACCAGTCGCTGATATGAACCATAAGGGGCAAAACATCGATGAGGCCTCCAATGTCAAAATTTCCCTGGAAGACGACACTCGCCGTTTCGGCTCTTTTAGCCGCGACCGCCTATGCCTTTGCGCAAATGTCCTCGGGTGGTCCGATGGGCATGCATGGACAGATGCATCAAGGCGAAATGATGGGCCAGATGCACAGTCAGATGATGCAAGGCCAAACCGGCATGCATTCCGGAACGAGCGGCGGAATGGAAATGCACGGAGGCATGAGCGGTCACGGCCAGATGCATGGCCAGCAGTCAGGCATGCCGACTATGCCCGGACAGGATGCGTTTGGCGCTATCCAGGAGATCGTTCAGGCACTGCAATCCGATCCCAAAACCGACTGGTCGAAAGTGAACATCGAGGCATTGAGGCAACATCTGATCGATATGAACGAGGTCACGCTGCATGCTGCTGCCACACCACGTGCCTTTGACAACGGAATTGAGTTCACCGCTACAGGCGAAGGACGCACGCTCGAAGCGATTAAACGCATGGTTCCCGCCCACGTAAAAGAACTCCATGAGATCGGCTGGAATGCAAAGACCGATGAGTTGCCAAACGGCGTAAAGCTCACGGTTATGGCGAGTGACGCTCAGCCACTGACTAAGCTCAAGGCGCTCGGCTTTATAGGGATCATGGTGCAAGGCGGCCACCATCAGCCGCATCACTTGATGATGGCAAAAGGCCAAATGGTGCACTGAAGGGGATTAAGCCGGTTGGTTTGGCGGGGCTGCCGTTACGGCAGCCCTTTTTTAATAAACTCTGATCGCGCTGAAATGGCTTTCCCAAACGGCCACTCGATAGGTCTTTGGCTGCTTCTTGGGAGCGGCGGAATACAGATTACTGATCTAACGACTGTATACCTCGACGGTGCTCGCGTGCCGGCGAGGCCGCGACAGCCCGCAGCGCGGGCGCTGCCCGGCCAGCTCCAAAAGTAGGCTTGTCAGGCGGGCGTCCCGGGGCAAATCTCGTCGTTGGCATCGCAATCGATGCTGATGGATGGAGCTGTCCAATGGTGGCGACCACCGACAAGGTATTCGCGGGATCGATTCCCGAAATGTACGAGCGCCTTATGGTTCCGCTTATTTTTGAACCCTATGCGCTTGATCTTGCCGGGCGGATCGCGAAAACCAAGCCCGGTGCGGTGCTGGAGACGGCGGCGGGAACCGGAGTGGTGACGCGCGCGCTCGCTTCGGCGCTTCCCGCGCAGGCGCGCATGACGATCACCGATCTCAACCAGCCGATGCTTGATCATGCCAAAGGGCGGCAGCCTGCCGATAGCCGGGTCGCGTGGAAACAGGCCGACGCTTTGGCCCTGCCGTTCGAGGACCAAAGCTTTGACGCCGTGGCCTGCCAGTTCGGCGCGATGTTTTTTCCCGACAAGGTGCAGGGCTACAGGGAAGCGCGCCGCGTCCTGAAATCGGGCGGTCATTTCTTCTTCAGCGTGTGGGATGCAATCGAAGCAAACGATTTTGCCGATGTCATCACGCAAGAGCTCGCGGCGGTCTTTCCGAACGACCCGCCGCGGTTTCTCGCCCGCACGCCGCACGGCTACCACGACGAGAAGCAGATTCGTGAGGAGCTGAAGGCGGCGGGCTTCACGACTATTTCGTTCGATGCCGTGGATGCACGAAGCAAGGCTCCGTCGCCGCGCGATCCCGCGGTCGCCTATTGCCAGGGGACTCCGTTGCGAAGTGAAATCGAGGCGCGCGGCGCGCCGGGGCTGGAGGAGGCGACGAACCGAGCGGCCGACGTGATGGCGCGCCGGTTCGGGACCGGCGCCGTCGATGGCCGCATCCGCGCGCTCGTGATCAGCGCGAGTTGAGCCTGAAAGCAAGCCTATGAGTGAAATCGACGCCATCCGCGCATTGCTGACGGCAAAACCGCGGCCGGTCGGCTGGGCTGAGCGGCGGGCACGCATCGACGAAATCGGGGCGACCTGGCCGGTCGCCGACGACGTGCGGCTCGAGGAGGTCGATCTCGGCGGCGTCAAAGGCGAATGGTCGATCGTGCCGGGGAGCGATGCCTCGCGCGTGCTGATGTTCTTTCACGGCGGCGGCTATTGCTCCGGCTCGATCGTCAGCCATCGCCGTATGGTGACCGAGGCCGGCCGCGCGGCGGGCATGCGCACGCTTGCGGTCGACTATCGCCTTGCGCCCGAGCATCCCTATCCGGCGGCGCACGAGGACGCGATGAAAGCGTGGCGCTTCCTGCGCAAGC
>DATBTA010000228.1:0-12364 GCA_036559505.1 Pseudolabrys sp.
GATCGTTGGCACGCCTTTGAAGCCGAAAACCCGGATACGTTTTCGGGCATGTATCAGTTCTGGATTCAGAAGCCCTGACGGTTTGGGATAAAATCCGGACGAACCAAAGCCTGAACATCGGGGTTGATTCCGGCATGGACGAGCAAGGAGCCTCGTGATGCGGTTGGCACTTTTGGGCGTTGCGGCGCCTGCCCTCATCGCAGCGATTTCCTCCGAGCCGGCGCGTTCGTACGACCTGCCTTACGACCCCTACCCGTGGTGCGCTTTTTATTCAGGCGATGGCAGCGGTGGCACCAACTGCGGTTTTCTAACACTCGAACAATGCCGGGCGACCGTAAGCCCTGCGGGCCAAATCAATTCTACAATCCGCAGCGACCGGCCTCGCGTCCCCGCAAGCGTTAGGTCGGGGTCACACGTATTTGAGGGTAGGATCGCACATCAGTGCGTGCAGTGGCGCTAATATCACGTCGGTACGACCTGCTTTGAATTCATCGTTGGAGAAATTCCATGCGTCTTCCTACGATTCTTTTGGCAGTATTTATCCTTCCAGCGACCCTGGCGCCGGCGTGGGCGCAGGGCCAGCCATTTCCCTATGACCCTTATCCCTGGTGCGCGGTCTATGGTGGCCGTGGCGGAGGCGGGACGAACTGCGGTTTCCGCACCTGGCAGCAATGCATGGCAACCGTCAGCGGCATCGGCGGATTTTGCGAACGTAATCAATTCTACAATCCGCGTGGCGGATCCGACCGGACCCGCAAGCAACAGCCGCGCTAGCGTGCATTGACTGGTCGGCGCGGCCGTGCGCAATTTCGCGGCCGTGCAGTCAAGGCCGTTCAATATCGCGCAAATTCTGCAAGATGCGCTGAGCCTGCATCAGCAAGGGCGCCTGCGCGAGGCCGAGAAACTTTACCTGCGCGCGCTCAAGGCTGCGCCCGACAATTTCGATGCCCTGCACCTTCTCGGCTTGATCAATGCCCAGAACGGCCAGATGGGCGAAGCTTATCGATTGATGTCCGCCGCCCTTAAGATCAATCCGAACGTGCCGGATGTCCTGATCAATTTCGCCAATGTCCTGCACGGGCTCAAACGCGACGACGAAGCGCTCGCCTCTATCGACAAGGCCCTCGCACTTCGACCCGGCGACCCAGATGCCCTGCTCCATCGCGGCAATGCTCTGAACGCACTCAATCGTCCGAACGAGGCTTTGCCGTGCTTCGATGCAGTGTTGGCGCGCAATCCGGGCCACCGGGATGCGCTTCTCAACCGCGGCGTCGCGCGCGCGACCCTCGGCGACCACCAGCAGGCTCTCGCCGATTTCGATGCCGTTCTTGCACGTGCGCCGAGGGACGCTGAGGCGCTTTATGATCGCGGGACGGCGCTGAGCGAGTTGGGTCGCTATGCCGAAGCCCTCCTCGCGTTCGATCATGCGCTGGCGGGCTCGCCCCAACATCTCCGGGCCTGGACCAATCGCGGCCGCGCCCTGCAGGCGCTTAACCGCCACGACGAAGCGATCACCAGCTTCGACAAGGCGCTTGCCATCGACAAGAATTACGGCGACGCACATTTCAACGCTGCGTTGTCGCTACTGACACTCGGAAACCTGCAACGCGGATTTGCGGAATATGAGTGGCGGTGGAGACGCAGCGGGATGACCGACGCACGGCGCGGCTACCGCGGCCGTCTTTGGCTCGGTGAATTTCCGCTCGACCGGCGCACAATCCTGCTTCCGGCCGAACAAGGTCTAGGCGACACCATTCAGTTCGTTCGTTACGCGCCGCTTCTGGCGCAAACAGGCGCGAACGTCGTTCTGGAGGTGCAGCCGGAACTCCAGGCGTTGCTGTCCACCGTCAACGGCGTTGCATCCTGTCATGCGCGCGGCGAAACGTTGCCCGCCTTTGATCTCTATTGTCCGCTCGGGAGCCTGCCGCTTGCGCTCAAGACCGAGCCTTCCACAATCCCGGCTGCTATCCCCTTTCTTCTTGCCGACGATGCGCACATTGCGAAATGGCGGCCGGCGCTCGAGGCGCTGCCTGGGAAACGGGTCGCTTTGGCCTGGGCCGGGCATGCACGTCATGCCAATGACCGCAACCGGTCGATCGATCTCAAGGTGCTCGAGCCGCTCTTTGCGTCCGAAGGCGTTTCATTGGTGAGCGTCCAGCACGACCTGCGCGGCGACGACGCAGCGCGGCTGGCGGAATTCGGCATTACAGATTTTGGACCACGCCTTGCGGATATGACCGACACCGCAGCGGTCCTGGCGCTCGCGGACCTCACGATTTCGGTCGATACGTCCGTGGTTCATCTTGCCGGTGCCATGGGACGAGAGGCCTGGGTTATGCTTCCCTTCGCGCCCGATTGGCGCTGGACGCTCACGAATGAGTGCAGCCCCTGGTACCCGCAGGTGCGGCTTTTCCGTCAGCGCGCTCCCGGCGATTGGCCAAACGTCATCGCTACGGTGCGCGATGCGTTACGCTCCGTGACCGCAACCGATTGAGTTTGCAATCAAGCCGCGACGCGGATCGCGGCAGCCGGCGCCGTTGCCTGCGGATGAGCTTTAAGCCAATCGCGCGCGGCGCGCTGGGCGCAGCCGATCTCTGAATCGCTCATCTGCTCGGCAATTTCGCGACGCAATTGGGCGGCATCCTTGTGACCGCGCATTGCCGCGATATTGAACCATTTGTGGGCCTGCACCAGATCGATCGGCACGCCCGCCCCCGAAGAAAAAACCATGCCAATGCTGAAGCAGTCTTCAGCGTCAACCGGTTCGATGCCCCCCGCGGCAATCTCCACGCTTGTCATTTTGGCTCCCCATTTTCGACCACTGCGCCCCGTGCAGTCGATCGATTCCCTGTCGTGCGGATCTCATCGTCCGAACGGCGCGATCTTCGGGAGAAAATTTGAATGACAGTTTAAATGATGCGATGAATCGAAAATGAACGCCGGAACGGTGGTCATTCGCCGGCCGCGCGGTTTACCGCGGCAAACGGCGCATTTGTCCCACAGGTTGACCGTTCGCTAACCCAACTCATTCAGTCGCAACTAACCACCCAAACAAGCGGCCACGCGCGAACCGGCGCTGATGGCGTGTCCGCTGGCGATTGCCGCTCTCAGGCCACGCGGGCCCGCTGGTTGAAAAGCACCGATTGGACGTTTGGATCCTTCATGTCGATGCCCTGACGCAATTCGAGGCCGAGCGCCATGCCGCGCTTCACGGCCGGCCGTGCTTTCACCGTTTCCAGCCACCGTTTCAGGTTCGGGAAGTGCTCAATGTCCTGCCCCTGCCGCTGCCAGAGATTGGCCCAGCCCACGGACGCCATGTCGGCGATCGAATATTTTCCGGCAAGGAACGGCCGGTCTTTCAGACGCGTGTTCATCACGCCGTAAAGCCGGTTGACCTCGTCGTCATAGCGCTTGATCGCGTAGTCAAGCGTCTCGCGCGCATAGTGCTTGAAGTGGTTGAGCTGGCCGGCCATCGGGCCAAGTCCGCCCATTTGCCAAAACAGCCACTGATCGACTTCAACGCGCGCACGTTCCTCCGACGGATAGAATTTTCCGGTCTTGCGACCGAGATATTGCAGGATCGCGCCGGACTCGAAGATGGAAATGGGGCGACCGCCCGGTCCCTGCGGATCGACGATCGCAGGCATGCGGTTGTTCGGCGAGATCTTCAGGAAATCCGGCTTGAATTGCTCGCCCTTCGATATGTTCACCGGCTTCAAGACATAGGGCAGACCGCACTCCTCGAGCATGATCGAGATTTTGAAACCGTTCGGTGTGGGCCAGTAATAAAGCTCGATCGGCTTTGCCCGTTTCGCGATTTTCTTCGCGGCTGCTTTCGCTTTTTTGGCCTTACCCCGCTTAGCAACTCCCCGCTTCGTCCCGCGCGCCATGTCGTGCTCCACGTCCAATATTGTTCTGCCAATAACCTTCCAGACCTAGTTCTGGCGATCGAACTCCGCAACTGCCGGGCCGCAAATCTCCTTCGATTGCACGATAGTGAGCTACAACCTATGCGGGTTATGGTGCAAACCAGGTTGTGGGATTGAGACCGACGGTCCCTGTCCGCGCCTGAAAGCCATCAAGGGGAAGTAACGTCATGTACAAAGTTATGTCTGCCACCCTGCTCGCCGCCGGATTGCTCGCAACGCCGCTGCCACCACACTCTTCTGCCGCGTTCGCGCAGCAGTCGAGCACATCCGAGAAGACTGCCACGAAAAAGGAGCTAAGCGCCGGCCAGCTCGCCGCGCGCGAACGCCAGAAGAAATGCGCAGTTGAATGGAAAGAAACGAAAACCGCCGGCAAGACTGAAAAGGGAGTGAACTGGCCGAAATTCTGGAGTGACTGCAACAAGCGGCTCAAGGCCGCCGCAAAATAACGCCGCCAATTATTCTGCGCGCCGTCACGACCACAGCAAAAGCTTGAGGGCGTCGGCGAGACTCGAAGTCTCGCCGACGCCCTCATTTGCCATCACGAACCGGGGCGCCGCAGGGCAACCGCATTGCGCTCGTTACTCCATGACGCACACCGGCCCGTATGACGCAATCTCCGACACGTAAGGCCGAAGATCGGGAAGTAGCGTCAGACTAAAGCTTCCGCTTCCGGCGCTTCGTCTTCTTCGCTGCTTTCGCCGCTGCCTTCTTCCTACGTCTAGCCATTGCTGCCCTCCTAGCCATGAATCATGGCGGGTGTCGCATCAGCACGCATCGCGAATCGACACGCGCTGCATTCGGTTTACTACAGCACAGCGAAAAAAACAGCGTTACCGCTCAACGAAACGTGTACGCGAGCAAGTTGCGACAAGCGACGACGCATTCGCGTGACGACAGTCGTCATCATTGGCGCGTACACATGACGTGCGACAAAATTTGCGCGCGCATTGTCGTGATTGCAAAAACTACGATGAAATAAGGATTTTTGTAATGGCGGTAACCGGCTCTCCGCACAATTTCGAAAAAAAATTTGCGCATATTGATCGCTACGTTTTGCGCGAACGATGTTCGAAGCGTGCACGTCGACGTAACGAATTTTTTTGCACAGATGACCGTTCGCGAGCGTCACAGACCGCCTGAATCGATCAAAATTGAGCGAATCAGAGCGAGGTGATTCGCAGCGATTCGGCTCAGCCGGCCCTCAGTTCGTCCTTGGCAGGCAGAGCACGCGGAACCGTCGTCGCAGAAATCCGCTCGCGCCGCAGCAAGACGGTTCACAATCCGAGTTTGCGTTTCAAAATGTCGTTGACCGCCTGCGGACTCGCTTTGCCGCCGGAGGATTTCATCACTTGACCGACAAACCAGCCGATTGCTTTCGGATTAGATTTTGCGTCGGCAACTTTATCCGGATTCTTGGCGACGATATCGTCGACGACTTTCTCGATCGCAGCAGTATCGGTTACCTGCTTCATGCCGCGTTGCTCGACGATCGCACGCGGATCGCCGCCCTCCGACCAGACGATCTCGAACAGATCCTTGGCAATCTTGCCGGATATGGTGCCGTCCCGGATCAGGTCGAGCATCGAGCCGAGCTGGCCGGCCGATACCGGAGACGAGGCAATGGTCTTGCCTTCCTTGTTGAGCCGGCCGAACAGCTCATTGATGACCCAATTCGCAGCAGCCTTGCCGTCGCGGCCTTTGGCAACCGCTTCGAAGAACTCCGCCGTTTCGCGTTCGGCGACGAGCACACTGGCGTCGTAGTCCGACAACGAAAAGTCACGCATGAAGCGCGACTTCTTTTCGTCGGGCAGTTCCGGAAGCTTTGCCGCCAGCGCATCGACATAAGGCTGGTCGAACACAAGTGGCAGCAAGTCGGGGTCCGGAAAATAGCGGTAGTCGTGCGCCTCTTCTTTTGATCGCATGGAACGGGTTTCGCTGCGCGCGGCATCGAACAGCCGGGTCTCTTGCTCGATCGTGCCACCCTCCTCGATGATCTCGATCTGCCGGCGCGCTTCGTGCTCGATCGCCTGGCCGATAAACCGGATGGAATTCACGTTTTTGATCTCGCATCGGGTGCCGAGCGGCTCGCCGGGCCGACGCACCGACACGTTCACGTCCGCGCGCAGATTGCCTTTTTCCATGTCGCCGTCGCAGGTGCCCAGATAGCGCAAGATCGAGCGCAATTTCGCTATGAAGGCTTTCGCCTCGCCGGCCGAACGTAAATCCGGCTTTGAGACAATTTCCATCAGCGCAACGCCGGAGCGATTGAGATCCACATACGAATAATCCGGATGCCGATCATGAAGGCTTTTGCCAGCATCTTGCTCGAGGTGAACGCGTTCGATTCCCACGACGACACCGCTGCCGTCTTCGAGATCGACGGCAACGGCGCCTTCGCCAACAATGGGCGATTGGTACTGGCTGATCTGGTAGCCCTGCGGCAAATCGGGATAGAAATAATTCTTTCTGTCGAAGACAGATCGCAAATTTACCTTCGCCTTCAATCCAAGTCCGGTGCGGATCGCCTGCCGCACACATTCCTCGTTGATCACCGGCAGCATTCCTGGCATCGCGGCATCGACCAGCGATACGTGTGAATTCGGTGCGCCGCCGAACTCGGTTGATGCGCCCGAAAAAAGCTTCGACTCCGACGTCACCTGCGCATGGATTTCCATGCCGATGACAACTTCCCAGTCGCCGGTCGCACCCTTGATCATTTTTTGAGCATTAGACTGAACGGTCATAACGTCGCGTACTTGCCTCTAAAATGTTCGGAAGCGTCAATTCTACATCTGGTAGCGGCACATTCGATGCGCGGCAAGTTTAGACAATTCTTTCGCGACGCGCTCGCTGCACGTTTTTAGCAGAGCTGAATTGTTATCCGTGCAGACCAGTACCTTCAAATGGCCCAAATTCTGCAACGATTTTTGCGGATTCCGCGCGCATGCCGCTACCGGAACAACGTGCAGCGGCGGACGTTGGATGGAAGTCATGAAAAACGACGGCACGGGCAAATTCGGTATTATCGTCGGCGGCGTGGTCGCCGCGATTGCCGTCATCTTTATTCTCACCGGCGGCGAGCTTGGCGGGAAGAAAACCGTCGAAGGGGATCAGGATCTTCCGCCGGTTACGACCACCGACAAGTAACCGGACTTTACCACCAAGGCTGAGGCTCAAATCGTCCCGCCGCCTGCTCCACAACGGCGGCGAGAGCGAACAGCGTTTCCTCATCGAACGGACGGCCTATCAGTTGCAGCCCCAGAGGAAGCCCTTGGCTGTCGAGGCCTGCGGGCACCGAAATGCCCGGTAGGCCAGCCATGTTCACGGTCACTGTAAAGATGTCGTTCAGATACATTTCGACGGGATCGGCGCCGCCCTTCTCTCCCAAACCGAATGCGGCTGAAGGCGTCGCGGGTGTGAGCATTGCGTGCACGCCAGCCTTAAAGCAGTCCTCGAAATCTCTCTTGATCAGGGTTCTTACTTTTTGTGCGCGCAGATAATAGGCATCGTAGTACCCGGCTGACAGGACATACGTGCCGATCATTACCCGCCTTCGCACTTCGTCGCCAAACCCCTTACTGCGTGTGTTTTCATACATATTGGTAATATCGCCGCCCGACACGCGCAGCCCGTAACGAACACCGTCGTACCGCGCAAGGTTCGACGACGCCTCGGCGGGCGCCACAATGTAGTACGCAGGCAGCGCATATTTTGTGTGCGGCAGCGAAACTTCGACGAGTTCGGCGCCGGCTGCTTTCAGCCACGCCCGGCCGTTCTCCCAGATTTTCTCGATTTCCGCCGGCATCCCGTCGAGGCGATATTCTTTCGGAATGCCGATACGCAGGCCTTTCACCGTTTTTCCAACTGCCGTCTCATAGTCGGGCACCGGCAAGTCCGCGCACGTCGTATCTTTCACGTCCGGCCCCGCCATCGAACGCAGCAGGATCGCCGCGTCGCGTACGCCGCGCGTAAACGGCCCCGCCTGGTCGAGCGACGACGCAAACGCGACAATTCCCCAGCGCGAGCAACGGCCGTAGGTCGGCTTCATGCCGACCGTTCCGGTGAAGGCCGCCGGCTGACGGATCGAGCCACCGGTATCCGTCCCCGTCGCACCCAGGCACAGTTTCGCAGCGACCGCAGAGGCGGAGCCTCCCGATGACCCGCCCGGCGTCAACGGTGTATTTGAGCCTTTACGTCGCCATGGCGAATGCACCGGCCCAAAATGCGATGTCTCGTTGGACGAGCCCATCGCGAATTCGTCACAGTTGGTTTTGCCAAGAAGCACCGCGCCATCGCGCCAAAGCTGCGATGTCACCGTCGACTCGTAGGTCGGCACGAAGTTGTCGAGAACGTGTGAGCACGCAGTCGAGCGTATGCCGGCCGTACAAAACAGGTCCTTGATGGCGAGCGGAATGCCCTCGAGCGGTCCGGCATTGCCCGACGCAATGCGCGCATCCGACGCCTTCGCCATGTCGGTGGCCCGTTCCGGCGTTTCCAGCACAAACGCATTGAGTGGACGCGCCTTCTCGATCGCCGAGACGTGCGCGGCCGTCAGTTCATGGGCGGAAAAAGATTTCTTCTTCAGACCATCCCGCGCTTCCGCCAAACTCAACGATGTGAATTCGGTCACGGTGCTGACTCATCCACCGTTCGTTGCACGCCCGGTGCCGGGTTCGGCTCAGCCCCCTCAGCGCCCGGCTCGCATGCAAAGGGCGGATCCTCGACGGCGATGCCCTTCTTCGCAGCGTTTCGTTCCGCTTCGAGGGCGTCGATCATCGCCCAATATCCGAGTTCACAGGCGATGCACATCACTCCACCACCTTTGGCACCAGGAAGAAGTTGTCTTCGCTCATCGGCGCATTCTTGACGACGTCCTCGGCAATACCGCCATCGGTCACGACGTCGGCGCGCTTCTTCATCGCCATAGGGGTGACCGACGTCATCGGTTCGACCCCCTCTACGTTCACCTCGTCGAGCTGCTCGACGAAGGAGAGCATGGCGTTCAACTCACCCTTGAGGTGGTCGATATCCTCCTCCGCCACGGCGATGCGGGCGAGGTGCGCGATGCGGCGTACGGTATCGGCGTCGACAGCCATTGAAAATTCCGGAAACCCAACAACCTTCGCCAGCCTATAGCAGAGCGTCTTTCATCGCGACAACCGGGTCGCCGGCTGCGGCTTTTGCGGCAGCAGATCAAGTGCTTCGGCAGCCAGTATCCGGATCAGTTGGCCGGCCGGCATTTCGCGACCAAGGGCGGCGGCCTGTCCGGCGAACATGGGAGAAAAATCTCCCGAACCCTGCGCCTGAGCCTTTGCATGCAAGGGCGCCAGCGCATCACTGGCGAGCGGAAACGCCGGCACGATGTCGCTGACAGGCCCGAGTTCGCGGATGGCCCGGTTGACCAAGCCTCGCGCCGGCCGGCCGCTGAACACGTTGGTGACGACGGTGCTGTCATCGCGAGCGGCTCGAAGCGCCGCCCGGTGCGGCGGCAGTATTTTCGCCTCCGGGCAGAACAGAAACGCCGTTCCGATCTGGACTGCCGCGGCACCAAGCGTCAGCGCCGCTGCCATGGTACGTGCGTCTGCGATGCCGCCGGTCGCGATCACCGGCACCTTGACCGCGTCGACCACCTGCGGGAGCAGCGCAAACAATCCGACCTGGGTGGCCGGGTCCGTGCTCAGGAACATTCCGCGGTGTCCGCCGGCCTCGAACCCTTGCGCAATGATGGCGTCGCAACCGTACGTTTCCAGACATCGCGCCTCTTCGACCGTCGTCGCGGAGCAGATGATTTTGCATCCCGCAGCCTTGACCCTCGCAATCAATTCTTTTTCAGGCAGGCCATAGTGGAAGCTCACAACCGCGGGCCTGATCTCTTCGACGATCGCGCACGTCGCTGCGTCGAACGGCCTGCGGGCGGCGCCCGCGACAGGCGTGGCCAGATCAATGCCGAACTCGACATAGTAAGGTTTGAGCTTTTCACGCCATGCGTGCTCACGCGCATTGCTTGGCACCGGCATCTTGTGCGCGAGAAAATTGAGATTGAGCGGCTTGTCTTTGGCCGCAGCACGGAACTGTTCGACTTGTGCGCGGACCTGCTCGCTGCTCAGCATGCCGGCCGGCAGGGCCCCAAGCCCGCCCGCCTTTGCGACCGCAATCGCGAGCTCGACGTCCGATGCTCCCGCCATTGGCGCCTGGAGGATGGGGACGTCGATCGCGAAGAGATCCAGAAGCGTTCGGTCCGGCCACATTGCCTTGCTCCTGCTGTTACCGGCGGCCACGTTAGCGCTTTCAATCCAACATATGAATTCGCGACCGTTTAACGACGGCTGCTATGGCGGCGAAGGATGTCGTGTAAGGTGAGCTACCCTGTATGGACCGAGCTACGATCAGCAATGCCAATTCGAACCCACGACCGCTATCCCTACTCTCCAATCTCTTCCCGGCCGCTCTACGACTGGCCCGGCGGCAAGCGCCTCGCCGTCTACATCGGCCTTAACCTCGAGTGGTTCTCTTTTGGCGAAGGGCTGGGCGCGGAGCTGGCGCCGGGCGGACCGCAGCCCGACGTCCTCAACTACGCCTGGCGCGACTACGGCAATCGTGTCGGTGTCTTTCGCTTGGCGGAACTCTTTGCCGATCTGAAATTGCCGGTATCGCTTCTCGTCAATGCAGAAATGTATCGCCACGCTCCGCAGGCAGTCGCCGCATTCCACGACGCCGAGATCATCGGGCACGGCCGGACAAATTCAGAGCGCCAAGGCACGCTGACGGAAGCGGAAGAGCTTGCGCTGATTGCTGAAACGACGGCGGCAATCGAAAAGCAATCCGGCAAACGTCCGCAAGGTTGGCTCGGCCCGTGGATATCGCAGTCTCCGCTCACGCCGGATCTTCTGCAGGAGGCCGGCTATCGCTACTTGCTTGACTGGTGCCATGACGACCAGCCCGTCTGGATGAAGACCCGCCGGGGCCGCATCTTGTCGATACCCTACCCGCAGGAGCTCAATGACATTCCGCAGATCGTCGCGCGCAAGCGCGAAGGATCCGACTTCGCCGCCATGATTGTGGACACCTTCGACGTCATGCAGCACGAAAGCAAAAAGCGACCATTGGTCATGGGGATCGCATTGCACGCCTACATCGTCGGCTGGCCGCACCGGTTCAAACATCTTGCATACGCCCTCAAGCATATTGTGGACCGGGCAGAGTCAAGTGTGTGGCTCACCACGGCCGGCAACATTGCCGCTCACGCAGAGAGACTTCCGTCCGGAACGGTCCCGTGAGGCAGCGCCGTTGGCGGCCTGAGAGCCTCGTGCTAGCGCTTAGGAATGTCGGTCATTCTGCCGCTCACCGAGGCTGCTGTACATTTTCCGCCGCGCGGCGTTCTGATGGGCATTGACCTCGGAACGAAGACGATCGGTGTTGCCGGGAGCGATCCCGATCGCAGGCTTGCAACCGGTATTGAGACCATCGCGCGGAAAAACTTCTCTACCGACGCACAACGGCTGCTGGCGCTCGCCGCCGAGCGCTCAGCAGTCGGATTCGTGTTGGGTCTCCCCATCAATATGGATGGAAGCGAAGGCCCGCGTGCGCAGTCGACGCGAGCTTTCGCGCGCAACCTTGGCAAGCTTACCGAGTTACCGATTGCGTTTTGGGATGAGCGCCTGTCGACCGCCGCCGTCGAACGGCAACTGATCGAAGCAGATGTCAGCCGCAAAAAGCGCGCCGCGGTGATCGATCAGCACGCGGCGGCGTTTATCCTGCAGGGTGCCCTCGACCGCCTGGCACGAGTCTAAAAAAGAAGCCGCCTGTGAGGCGGCTTCTTGATTTCAATTGCGAGCGCTAGCGCTGCGAGTCGATCGAGAGATTGTTGGTGCTGTGCTCGTCCTGCCATCTTGGATAGTACCGATAACGCGGTGCCGGCTCGTAAGCGTAGCTGTCGTAGCCGTAAGAGTCGTACGCGTAGCCGGGCGAATAGGCATAGGCAGGTTCGTCATAGTACCCGTATCCGTAGTAGCCGCCGTTATATGCGGAACTGGCGATCGCCGCGCCTGCCACCGCGCCTACGCCGAAACCGATCGCGGCCGCGTTGCGGCCGTTCCGTGCCTCGCTCGGCGTCGCCGCTGCGAGCGCCAACGCGCCCGTCAACGCTGCTGCAACGGTGCATTTGATGAACCTTTTCATTTTGCTCTCCTTCCGTGTCGGCTCTTCTGACATATCGGAAGAAAACCCTGGAACACGGGGACTGGTTCCTGAGACATGCATTTCTTGCAGTAACAAGATGCCGCCTGTCGTTCACAATAATTTGGAGGAACAGGCCAAAATGACTGAAAACACAAAGGGCGGGCCCCGCGGCCCGCCCCTGCTCACGGATGCCTACCATTCCGGATTGTACGTCGGATCGAGCGATGGATCGCTCGAGGCGGGATTGGCGCAGGAGC
>DATBTA010000229.1:0-7299 GCA_036559505.1 Pseudolabrys sp.
CGGGGCACAAAAGCAGTAAAGGGACTGGCGCATATCACCGGCGGCGGATTCCCCGACAACATTCCACGGGTGCTGCCAAAAGGTTTTGGCGCGCGCATCAATCTGGCAGTCGTGCCAGTTCTTCCAGTCTTCAAGTGGCTCGCTGACGCGGGCGGAATTGCGCAGAACGAAATGCTGCGCACATTCAATTGCGGGATCGGAATGATCGCCATCGTATCCGCAAAAGACTCAGATGCCGTCATGCAGGCGTTTACGGGCTCGGGGGAAAAAGTCGTCGCGCTTGGATATGTCGGCAAGACCTCAGACGGCGAACGCGTCGTCTATGACGGCAAGCTTAATCTTGGGTGAGACATGAACCGCAAGCGAGTCGCAGTCCTCATCTCCGGCCGCGGCTCCAACATGGCTGCCCTCATCGAAGCTGCGAAGGACACGACCTATCCTGCCGAAATCGTGGCGGTGATTTCAAATCGTCCGGATGCGGGTGGCCTCACGGTCGCACGGGCCAATGGAATAGCCACGGAGGTCGTCGACCACGCCGCCTCCGGGAAAGACCGGCGCGCTTTCGAACGCGCGTTGCAGGCGGCGCTGGAAAAGCACCGCGTCGAGATCGTCTGCCTCGCCGGCTTCATGCGCCTGCTCACCGCCGGCTTCGTCGGCGGCTGGGAAGGGCGCATGCTCAACATCCACCCCGCCCTCCTGCCGTCGTTCAAAGGTCTCGAGACCCACAAGCGCGCCCTGGAGGCCGGCGTGAAGCTGCACGGCGCGACCGTGCATTTCGTGGTGCCGGAGATGGATTCCGGGCCGATCGTGGCGCAGGCCGCTGTTGCAGTGCGGGATGACGACACCGAGGAGACGCTCGCCGCCCGGGTGATCCAGGTCGAACACCAGATCTATTCGTCGGCGCTCAAACTAGTTGCCGAAGGCCGCGTGCGAATTGTGGCTGGCCGATGCCAGGCGGACGGCGTCACCATGCCGGACGGCGCTTTTTCGGCCCCCGAAGCGTAAGACGCCCGGCGGCTTTTCCACCGCTCACGCAATTGTGCCCCCGCCGCGGAATACCTTGCTGGCCGCGGGGTTATAGACTTTCGTATAATTATGTGCCGCTCAGCCGGACGGCGAAAAGGCCCAAGAAACGAAGGGGGACGACGTGAACCGAACTAACGAAACAAAATTGATTTTTCCCGGGCTCGCCGGATTTTATGCATCGATGCTGCCGGTCGCGGCCACGCTGGTTCGCGTGGTCATCGGCATTATGTTCTTGGTGCACGTCTGGGGCAAATTCAACGCTGGCCACGCCCGTATCGCCACCGCCTTCGGCAATAATTACGGCCTGCCGATACCCGGCCTGTTTGCCTATGCGGCAATGGGTATGGAGTTGATCGGCGGCATCTGCCTGATCATCGGGCTGTTCACGCGCTTCTGGGCCGCGGCACTCGCGGTCGAAATAGGTATCGCGCTGATCGTTGCACATTTACCGAAGGGGTATTCCGTCGGAGCAGGCGGCTACGAATATGTCCTCTTGATCGGCGTCGTTTTGCTCGCGATCGCCATGCGCGGCGGCGGACCCTATTCGGTCGACGCCAAGATCGGCAAGGAACTCTAAAAACCAGCACGCATTGAAGCGCGCGGGGCTCATGCCCCGCGCGCTTTGCGTATCCAGACCCTGTTGTCGTGCACGGCGGCTCCGCCGTAAGGCGCGATTGAATCCGCGCCGACCAGCGTATTGATGCCGCAACCGTCGGCATAGGCGGCGTTCGGCCAGATCGATTCCGCAATCAAAACGCCTTGCCGCACGCCCTCGAACACACGTGCGTGCAGATGCACTTCGCCCCGCTTGTTGCCGAGAACGACATAGTCGCCCGTGGAGATCCCAAGCGACGCAGCGTCGTCGGGGTGGATCATCACGGTCGGCCGGCTTTCCTGCGCCAGCGACGTCGGCGTCTCGTTAAAGGTCGAGTTGAGGAACCCGCGCGCCGGCGACGTCGCAAGCCGGAACGGATGCTCGACATCCGCAACTTCGATCGACGTCCAATGGTCCGGAAGCCGCGGCATGTCACCGACTGGACCGCTCTTGTAAGGGCTGCGGAACGGAACGTTCGGCCAGTCCGGTTTGAACCTAAATTTGCCGTCCGGCCAGGAAAACCCATCAAGATAGTGCGACTCCCGGAAGGGCGGCTGGCAGTCGATCCACTTGGTGGCCTCAATCTCTGCAAGCGTCCCACGCTTCGATACCTGCAGCATCTGGTCGATGAGTTCGCGCGGGCTCATCATAAACCCTCGATGCTCGGCACCAAGCCGCTGCGCCAGTCCGCAAATGACTTCGTGATTGCTGCGGCACTCGCCCGGCGGCTCGACCAGTTTCGGTCCAAGAATGAGGTACTGATGCCCGCCGCCACGGTAGATATCGTCGTGCTCGAGAAACGTTGTTGCCGGTAGCACGACGTCAGCGACTTGCGCTGTCTCCGTCATGAACTGCTCGTGCACACAGACGAAAAGGTCCTCGCGCGCGAACCCGCGCTTCACTTGTGTCTGGTCAGGACACACGGATACCGGATTGGTGTTTTGGATGATCATCGCGGTAACCGGCGCGCCGCCATGCAAAGCCTCACGCTCGCCGGTCAGGATCGCGCCGATACGAGATTGATCGAGCATCCGCACCGAGTGGTCCCAGGCATCGAGACCTTCGATCAAAGTCTTGTCGAGCCGGAAAATGTCAGCGCTGATATGGAAAGCCCCGCCGCCCTCGTATTGCCAGGCGCCCGTCACCGCCGGAATGCAACTCGCCGCGTGCATGTTTACGGGGCCGTTGCGCGAGCGCGAAAAGCCATAACCAAGGCGGAAAAACGCGCGCTTGGTTTCGCCGATCAGGCGCGCGAATTCCTCGATGGTCTCGACCGGCGCGCCGGTGATCGCAGCGGCCCATTGCGGGTCGCGTGAGCGCAGATGCGCTTCGAGTTCGCGCGGAGCGTCGGTGTATTTTTCAAGGTAGTCCCAGTCGGCTTTGCCGTCGCGGAATAGGCAATGCATCACCGCGCAAGCGAGTGCGCCGTCGGTGCCTGGCTTGATGAGCACAGGCAGGTCGGCCTGCTCCATGGTGCCGTTCATGTAGATGTCGACGGCCACGATCTTTGCGCCGCGCTCCTTCCGGGCACGCACGGCATGGGTCATGACGTTGACCTGCGTGTTCACCGCGTTCGTGCCCCATATGATCACCAAATCGGACTTCGCCATTTCGCGGGGATCGACGCCAGCGATGCGCCCGATTCCGGCGGCATAGCCCGCATAGGCAGGATTGACACAGATCGTCGAATGAAATCCGGAATACTTCTTCGCGTGGCGCAGACGATTGATGCCGTCGCGCATCACCAAGCCCATTGTGCCGGCGTAATAATAGGGCCAGACACTCTCCGCGCCGTGGCGCCGCTCCGCCTCGATGAACTTCTCGGCGACGAGATCCAGCGCATCGTCCCACGATATGCGTTCGAATTTTCCCGAGCCTTTGGGGCCACTGCGGCGCAGCGGGTGCAGCAGGCGCTGCGGATGATGCTCACGCTCGGCGTAGCGGGCGACCTTGGCGCAGATCACGCCGGCCGTGTAGTCGTTGTCCTTCGCGCCGTGCACGCGTCCGATGGTGCGCTCGTCGAGAAGCTCAACCTCCAGCGCACAGGTCGACGGACAGTCATGCGGACAGGCCGAATGACCGATCCGCGTCGTCTTTGGGAGCCGCACTGTTTGATTCATCGCGCTCCCACTATAGCCGATTGGCGCGGCCGAGCTAAGTTTCGCTTTCGGGCTGAAGCTTGGATCGCCGCCAGAGGCCTCCGACCAGGAGCACCAACGCAGCTCCCACTGCGGCCGCACCGATTTCAACCTTGTGGGCTGTAGCCGCTCCGTACTGGCTGGTCAGCCAGTTTGCGATTACCGGATCGGTCGCGATGACTTCGCCCACAATCCAGCCAAGCAACGCTGCGCCCGCCCAAACCAGGATCGGGAACCGATCAAGCAGTGACATGATCAAGGCGGCGCCGGCGACGATCAACGGAATGCTGATGCCGAGACCGATCACGAGCAGCGCCATGTTGCCGCCCGCTGCAGCCGCGATCGCAATCACGTTATCAAGACTCATAATGATGTCAGCGATCGCGACGATACGGACAGCGCGCCAGAGATGCTCGGCGGCTTCAGCCTCGTTCTCGTCCGGATCCTCCGGCACGAGAAGCTTCGCTGCAATGTAGAACAGAGCAAGGCCGCCAACGATCTTGAGGTAAGGCAGCAACATTAGAGAAGCGACAACACCGGTAAAGATGATCCGCAATCCGACCGCCACGCCCGCGCCAAGGATCATGCCCCAGACCCGCTGACGGTGTGGAAGTCCGCGGCATGCCATCGCGATGACGACCGCGTTGTCGCCCGACAGCAGGATGTTGATCCACATGATCTTGGCGAGCGCGATCCAGAACTCGGTATGGCCTATGTCGTTCCAGCCGGAGCTGACCAGCGTCCACCAACCGGCCGGATCCATGAGTTGTGCCATCGAACCCACTTGCCTCTCCTCCCCTGTACCGCGTTCTGATGCTCGCGATTTGTAGATATCGCCCTTGCGATTTCCGAATCTACGCGCTGCCTCTATCCGACGACTTCGTTGTCCGAAAAGAACTGCGCAATTTCGCGTACCGCGGTGTCAGGCGCATCGGAGCCGTGAACGGAATTTTCTCCGATTGACCTGGCGTGGATTTTACGGATCGTCCCGTCAGCCGCCTTCGCAGGATCCGTGGCGCCCATGACCTCGCGATACCGGGCTATGGCATTCTCGCCCTCGAGGACTTGCACAACGACAGGACCCGAAATCATGAATTCGACCAGCTCGCGGAAAAACGGCCGTTCTCGATGCACGGCATAGAATTTCTCCGCCTGCTCGCGCGAAATCCGCACGCGCTTCTGGGCCACAATTCGCAGGCCGGCTTTTTCGATGATGGAGTTGATCGCGCCGGTCAAATTGCGTTCGGTCGCATCGGGTTTCAGAATCGAAAAAGTACGCTCTACAGCCATCCTACTGTCCTTCACTGGAACTAATCGATGAGTTTAAGGGGTTTCATTGGCGAGACCGGATGGCGCGGCTTATACCGGGAGGCATATCAGGCGGCAAGATCGGCCTTTATTGACGAGAAATCTCGCGCAGGAGACAAAAATGCTCGCCCGCTACCGGATGTTCGCCGGATACAATGCCTGGTGCAATGAGCGTCTCTACGAGGCCGCCGCCCAGATTCCCGACACCGAGTACCGTGCCGACCGAGGGGTCTATTTCCGGTCCCTCCACGGGACACTCAATCATTTGCTTGTGGGCGATCGCATCTGGATGCGGCGTTTTACCGCTCAGGGCGAAGTCCCGCCGAGTCTCGACACCACACTCTATGACGATTTCCCGCGACTGCGCGCTGCGCGCCGATCCGAGGATCAGCGCATTGACGACTACATCAAAAGCCTGACTGAGAGCGATCTCTCAAAACCGATCCGCTACCGGACCTTTGTCAACCCGCAGGATATAGAACAGATACTCGCGCCGGCACTCGACCATTTTTTCAATCACCAGACCCATCATCGCGGCCAGGCGCACGCGCTGGTCAGCGGCATATTGGGCAATGACAGAACGCCAAGTTTTGATTTGATTATCTACCAGCGCGAGACCGGCGAAGGGACGCTGCGAACAATCGGCTGATACGCCTTATTGGACGTAGCTGCGCTCGAAATTCTGACTCGCGGTCTTGGGCGGGCCGGATTTTTTCTTTGGCGTCTTCTTGGCCGGCGCGCCGGCAGGCTTTGGTTGCTCAGGTGCGCGATCGATAACTTTCAGCCTGCCGTCGGCAAATGTGTAAATTCCGGGCCAAGGCCCACTGAGAAAAGTCAGAACCGCCCTCCGCTCGCCTTTGTCGCCGGCGCTGATCGCTACGTTAGTCGGAACGCCCGCCCGCTGCACTGCTTGGCATTCCGTCATGCCGAGAGCGATACCGCCTGCAACCTGAGGCGTCGTCGGCTCAAGCCTCTGAAGGCTTGGATCCGCACCAGCCGCAGTACGCGTCGGCGTCGGCGCCGCTGGACCGGCAAGGTCCCCGGCGACCGAGCCGACTTCGCGGTCGGCGTCGGCAGGCGCTGCAGATTGGGCTGGCGGCGGCTCTGCTGCTTGCGCGGTCGCCGCAGGCGGCGGAGCGCACCGGCCATCGGCACCCACCAGATCTTCCGCGCCCACCGGACCTTGCGGGCCTAAGCTGACTCTTGCCGTATTAGGACGCGCCCAATCCGGTTTGCTGAAGATATTCGCCGACTTAAAAAATCCGCCTTCGTTCTGATCCTCGAGAACCTGCGTCGCATTCTTACAGCCGCCGACGAGGAGTACGGCACTGCAGGCGAGCGCAAAGCTGAGGAAAGCGCGGTGACGCGACAAACTTCCGACCCCGGATGACCTATCTGATTGTCCCTTAAAACGTATTTTGCGTCATCACAATGGCGCGCTGCAAGCCCGTGTCGTCCAAAGGGTTACTGGGCATCAGCCATTGGCTGATCGTGCATTGGCCGATCGCCCCGCACCCGGATCCCGTGGGTTGTTCCCTTGCTTCAGCTCTTTTTCGCCCAGCGCCCTTGCTCGTCCGCTTGCCAATAGGTTGCCTCGAAACCTTTCGCCCGGACTTCGGACCAGTGCGCACGTGCCGCAGCCACCGCTTCATCGTCTTCGCCATCGAACAACAGCACGATCCGCTGATACCGTTCGACATCAACGGGAAGCGGCGCGCGGTCGACTAGGAAGCGTACGGTTGCGCCATTTGGATTACCGTCATTGGGGGTGAGCAACACCGGTTGCTGTGCCGCCTCGGGTTCGCGCCACATGCCGTGTGGGAGAAAGCCATCGTCGCGGTAGGTCCACAAATGCGCATCAAGCGCTTCAATGCGCTCGCTCGAACCCTGCACCACGACTTTCCAGCCTCGCTCCAGCGACTTCTCGAGGAGCGCGGGCAATACGCTTTCAAGCTTCTGTCCTTGCAGATGGTAGAACAAGATCTCGGTCATAGGAGTGCACGCCCCGTGCCGACTACTTTTCGTAATGATCCGCAACCAGCCGATCGAGAAGTCGCACTCCCCAACCGGAACCCCAACTTTTGTTGATGTCCGTCTGACGCGAGTCAAACCCTGTTCCAGCAATGTCCAGGTGAGCCCAGGGAATCTTGTCGTCAACGAAACGCTTGATGAACTGTGCGGCCGTGATGGCGCCACCCCATCGGCTTCCGCCTGTATTCTTCATGTCGGCAA
>DATBTA010000230.1:0-8032 GCA_036559505.1 Pseudolabrys sp.
CGCATCGGCGCCATGCCGCAATTCGTGCAGGCGATGATTTTTTCCTTCGGCGCAATCTTGATCACGTTGCCGATCACGGCAGCCACGTCCTCGGGCGTCTCAACGCTGTCGGTTGCCACATCGATCACGCCGACAAGCAGGTCTTTGCCGTCCAGGAGCGACAACAACTTCAGCGGCACGTGCGAGTTGATGCATTCCAGCGAGACCTGGCCGACCTTGCTTTTGGCGAGTGCGGGAAAAATACTCTCGTATTGCCGCCACTCGTCGCCGAGCGAATTCTTCCAATCGATATTGGCCTTAATGCCGTAGCCGTAGCAGATGTGCACGGCAGTCGTGCATTTGAGCCCGTCGATGGCGCGATGCAGTGCTTCGATGCCCCAGCCTGCGACATCATCCATGAACACATTAAATGCCGGCTCGTCGAGCTGAATCACGTCAACGCCGTCTTTTTCGAGCGCGCGCGCTTCCTGGTTCAACAGGCCGGCGAACGCCATCGCCATCTTCACTTTGTCGCCGTAGTAGGAGTCCGCGACCGTGTCGGCAATTGTCATCGGGCCGGGCAGGGTGATCTTCAGCTTGCGATTGGTGTGCGCGCGCACATGCCGCGCTTCGGTTTGGTGTACGCGTCCCTTTAATTTAAGTTCGCCGCGCACGACCGGCACCATCGCTTTGTAGCGGTCGGCGCGGATTCCCATCTCGACTTTGTGCGCGAAGTCGATTCCGTCGACATATTCCAGAAAGCCGTGCACGAAATGCTGACGCGACATTTCGCCGTCGCAGACGATGTCGATGTCGGCGTCTTCCTGCCATTTGATTGCGAGCAACGTTGCATCGAGCTTGGCTGCAGCGAGTTCCTCGCCCTGCAGCCGCCATTGCGGCCACAACTTGTTCGGCTCGGCGAGCCAGGAGGGTTTTGGCAGGCTGCCGGCGACGGTCGAAGGAAATAACATGTCTATGCGGTCTCGAAACGTTGTGGAGGCCGCCAACTATAAAGCCAATCGTAGCGCGCGCGCAGCTTTTCTCCGCCCATTCCTCTCATCGCTAGATTGCGCACGAAGGCCTCGGGTCCCGTCAGCCCATAAATGCGCGCCTGGCGACGGGCGGCTTGTTGGGCGCGCATCGTGCGATGCCAGCGCGCGCCCTCATAGGCGCGGAGCGCGTCGGACGGATCATCAAGATATTTGGCAAGCATGTCGGCGAGCACGGCGGCATCTTCGATCGCCATTGCAGCGCCTTGGGCGAGAAACGGCAGCATCGGGTGGGCGGCATCCCCGATCAGCGTCACCGGCACGCGTCCGCCGCGAAATGGGACCTTGCGGTCAAAGAGTGCCCATTTCAGCCAGCGATCAGGGATCGCAATGAGCGCGCGCGCCTTCTCCGACCACGTCCACCGAACGAAGTGACGAAGCATTTCCGTACGGTCACCGTCGGCCGACCAGCCCGGCTCGTTCCACTCGTCGCGAACAATGCCGACAATGTTGATGAGACGGCCGGACTTCACCGGGTAGTGGACCAGATGTGCGTCGTGGCCAAGCCAGAGATGAACGAAGGGCTGACGAAATTCGGCTGGCACCGACTCGACCGGGACGAGGGCGCGCCAGGCGGTGCGATGCCGGAACGTCGGCTGTTGCTGACTGTGCAGGCGCTCGGCAACTGTTGACCAGATACCGTCAGCACCAATCAGTGCGATGCCGCGCTCGTCGAGCACCTGCGAACCGCGCCTGCCGAGGACGCTCACACCCCTGACATGGGCGGCAAACTCCTCTACGCGTACGCCCAGCTCAAGCGTCACGTCGAGAGTGTCATTCGCCGCATCGACGAGTGCCGCTTGCAGGTCTCCGCGATGGATCGACCAGTACGGTGCGCCGTAGCGCCGCTCGGCCTCGTCACCCAAAGGAATGCGCGCGATCTCGCGTCCAGAGCCGCCGGCCATCACGCGGATCGCCAGCGGGTTGACGGCAGTCGATTCGATCCGCTCGCGCAAGCCCAGTGCAATCAATATGCGGCTGGCATTCGGTGAAAGCTGTAGGCCGGCGCCCGTTTCTTCCAGCTTCGCGGTCTGCTCCAGGACCGTCACGCGCATGCCGGCGCGTGCAAGCAGCAGCGACGCCGTCAGGCCGGCAATTCCGCCGCCGGCGACGATGACATGACGCGGTGGCGCCATGGCTTTATCCGATCAGACTCAGGCGGCGGCGGAATGCGGCAACGCGCATTCCGGCGGGCGCGCCGAATGCGAATCCAGTGCCGGATCGTGGCGGTAGAGTGTCGAGCAATACGGGCAGATGATTTCCTTATCCTCACCCATGTCGAGGAAAACATGCGGGTGATCGTGTGGTGGCGTCGCCCCGACACACATGAACTCCCGCGCACCGATCTCGATCACCGGCACGCCCGGATCGTTGTGGAAGTGGGGGACGATATGTTCCGCCATGGTCTTTCCTCATGCTGCCGCGGCTCAGGCGGCAAAGTTCCGCCGGCACCATAGCGGGGAGGTCGTGTGATGCCTAGCTCCATATATGGATGCCGCCGCTGAAACGCCTTTGTTGTTCGGCAAAGCAGCGTTGGGTACGCGGGCCGGAGAGTGGGTTTGGAAAAAGCAAAGCAAAATGTCCTGCGCAAGTCGCGCATCGGGATCGCCTTGCTCGCGGCAGTCCTGTTTGCGGCGGCGGCGACCTATGCCGTGCCGCGCGCGGCGGATGCCGTGTCGGGTCTCGATGATCCTGTTCGTGTTGCGAGCGGAGCACTCGACGGCGCGTTTGATGCAATGACAGCACGGCGCGAAATAGAGGCCGCGTTGACTACGCAGGACGCCGAACTTGCACAAAGCTTCATCGATCTTGCGAGCGTGCGCCATGTCGCGATCGACCACGCGCTAGCGGAAAAGGTCGCGGCGGCCACCGCGGAGGCTGCGACCATGCGGTACCGCGCGAAAAGCTTTGCGCGCGGGCTGGTGACCGGCAAGCCGCAGGACATGGCATCCCTTGCCGGCACGACGCTCGGCGACCTGTTCGTATTCGGCGATATCCGTGACGCCCTGCGCGAAGGCACGCGATACGTCCGCGGCGAGCAAGTGGACCAACTGGTTCTGGGCCTTGCGGCCACCGGCATCGCAATTACCGCTGGCACCTATGCGACATTTGGGGCCGCTACTCCCGCGCGCGCCGGGCTTACGCTTGTGAAGGCCGCGCGCAAGACCGGACGGCTGGGTGCCGAGTTCACCGAGAGTCTCGGCCGCATGGTCCGGCAAACCAGTTTCCCGGCCGCAGCGCGCACCGCGCGCGAAACGGCAAAAGTCGAACGGGCTGGCGGCTTGCTGCATCTGGTCCGCGACGTCGGCCGCGTCGAAAAGGCCGCCGGCGGGCGCGCGGCGCTGGACGCCCTGAAGATTGCCAAGGAGCCCAGCGACATCACACGCGTCGCCAAGCTCGCCGAAAAGGAAGGCAGCCGCACGCGGGCGATTCTCAAGATCGCGGGGCGCAGCGCGATCATGCTTGCGGCGCTCGCTTTCGATGCAAGCCTCTGGCTTCTTGGTGCGCTGTTTGCCGTATTGGGTTTTGTATCTGCGCTCAGAGGTGTGGTCGAACGCATGGCGCTGCGAATCTTTCGCCGGCGACGGGAACGACGCATGCGCAGCTCGATGCAGCAGATTGCCGCCTTGCCCGCTCAGGGCTAGATACAGCCCATGCCAAGCTTCAAGAACGGTGACGTCGAGATTGCCTATCTCGACGAGGGGGAAGGCGAGCCAATTGTGCTCGTGCACGGATTTGCGTCCACAAAGGAAGTTAACTGGGTCCAGCCCGGCTGGGTCAGCACACTCAACCGCGCTGGGCGACGCACTGTTGCGCTCGACAATCGCGGGCATGGCGCGTCGAGCAAACTTTACGACCCAGCCGCGTATCACAGCGCGGCCATGGCTGATGATGTCCGTGCGCTGCTCGATCATTTGAAAATCGAGCGTGCCGACATCATGGGCTATTCGATGGGCGCACGCATTACGGCCTTCCTGGCAGTGAAGCACGCTTACCGGGTGCGTTCCGCAATACTCGGCGGATTAGGTATCCATCTTGTCGAGGGTATCGGCCTGCCGGAAAGCATCGCCGAGGCACTCGAGGCGGATTCCCTGGCTGACATTAATGATCCCACAGGCCAAGCGTTTCGCGCATTTGCAGAGCAGACGAAGTCCGACCTGCGGGCACTCGCCGCCTGCATTCGTGGATCGCGGCAGACTTTGACGCGCGAGGAGGTCGCGGCAATTCGAGCGCCTGTTTTGGTTGCCGTCGGCACAAGAGATCTGGTGGCAGGATCGGCGCAGGCCCTGGCTGCGCTCATTCCGGGCGCGCGGGCTCTCGATATCCCGAACCGCGACCATATGCTCGCCGTCGGTGACAAAGTCTACAAAGAAGGCGTTGTGGACTTCCTTAACCAACGCGCATGAGCCATGCGCAGGCCGCGTTGCGTGGCCTCCTTGCATCTTCGAATTTGTGCTAAAAGAACTAAATAGGGGATCGAGAGGCGTCGGGAGAAGCAGGTTCATGGCGCAATTTCAGACGCGGCCCGTAAAGGGCCTCGACAAGGTCGATCCGGTCTGGGCGCGAATCCGCAACGAAGCGGAGGACATTGCGCGCCGCGAGCCCGAACTCGCCACCTTCATCTATGAAAACATCCTTCATCACGACACGCTTGAAGCCGCGATCGCCCATCGCGTCAGCCAGCGCCTGGATCACGCCGATGTGTCGGCTGACATGATCCGCCAGGCCTATGACGACGCGCTCGAGGACCTGCCGGCGCTCGGCGAAGCGTTCCGTGCCGACATCGTCGCCACTGTCGACCGCGACCCGGCGACCAGCCGTTTCATTGAGCCGGTGCTCTACTATAAGGGCTTCCACGCCATTCAAACGCACCGCCTCGCGCACTGGCTCTACGGAAAAGGCCGCAAGGACTTCGCACTCTATCTTCAGAGCCGCGCATCATCGGTCTTCCAGTGCGATATCAATCCGGCGGCGAAAATCGGTCGCGGCATTTTCCTTGATCATGCGACTGGCCTGGTCGTTGGCGAGACGGCCGTTATCGAAGATGATGTCTCGATCCTGCATGATGTGACGCTCGGCGGCACCGGCAAGGAGCACGAGGATCGCCATCCGAAAATCCGCCGCGGCGTAATGATTGGTGCAGGCGCCAAGATCCTCGGCAACATCGAGGTTGGCCACTGCGCGCGCATCGCCGCAGGCTCGGTTGTCATCAAGCCCGTGCCGAATAACGTCACCGTCGCCGGCGTGCCGGCCAAGGTTGTCGGCGAAGCCGGCTGCCCAGAGCCGTCGCGTGCTATGGACCAGATGCTCTACGGCATCATGCTGGACGGCTGACGCCTTCGTATTGTGCTTGCCCTGCGCCCTTCGATCGGGCATTGAAACGGTGCCTTAAGAAGGAGTGACGCGTTGGACGTCCAAGAAGTCAGAAAACTCGACGGCTATTTGAAGAAACTTTTCGGCAACGCGCAGATCCGCGTGGTGCCGAAGGGGCGGGATAATGCCGAGATCTATGTCGGCTCCGACGACCTTGGGGAGCTCACGGTCGACGACGAAGACGGCGAGCGTTCCTACAATTTTCGTATGGTCATCCAGGTCGGTAATGATCCGAGCATTCAGCCGGTGCCGACGCTCAACGCCTATCTGCGCAGCAAATTTGACAACGAGAATATCCGGGTCGTACCGCGGCCGAAGAAAACAGATTCGCTGGAAGTTTATATCGGCGAGGAATTCATCGCTGTTCTGTTCCTCGAGATCGAGAAGGGACGGCGCTCGTACATCCTCGAATTACCAATCCTGGATGTCGATTTAGTCGACTAGCAAATCGTAATTTTCGATTTCGTCATGTCCGTGCTCGCGCCGGCCGTACTCTTTGCGTCAGTTCGCCGGATGCAATCGTGCAACAAGCCGGTCGACTGCGTTCGCGACGTTCTCCCAATCCGGCAGCCAGTCGCGCGGAAACCGGAAAGTAATATCGGCATTGCCGATGCGGCGCTCGAGCAGACAGATTCCGGAGTTGGTCACGCCCTTGCGCGAGCAGCGCGCGAGGAAGTGCTCGGGCGCGTTTGATTCAAATACCAGGTCCTCGCCCTGATAAGGCGAGTCGTCACGAAATCCACGGTAGGTCAATCCCGGAAAACCGGCGACAGGCTGCGGCACAAGATAGCGCGGGTAGATCGTCTGAACGCGTTCCATTAGCGGCAATGTCGCGTCGCCCGATGAAAGCGTCACGAATACGCGCTCATTTGGATCGAGCGGCGCACCGACCGTCGGTTTGACGGCCGGGTCGGGCGGCACCAGCGATGGCCAAAGATAGCTGAGATCAACGCGCTGCTGCACGCCGGGCCGGCGCTGAACCCCGATGCGGATGGCCGCCGGTTCGACATTGAAGGTAACTCCTGAGACGACGATCGGCAGCGAAGGCGCATTAAGTGATACCGGTCCCTGTGGCCATCGCGGCCATAAAATGTAGGCCACATAGAGAGCGGCCAGCAGCACCACCGCACCAAATACCAGCAGCGGTGCCGTGATTGGATTATGGCCAGCGTGCCGTCGCCGCTGGGCGGCTCGCCGGGTGGAGTTAGGGGGTTCCTGCGCGAGAAAAGCCACGGCCGACTCCTGCGTGCGAATCGCGCGGATTATGCCACGTCACGCCACGCGGAACGGGGCGGCTACCATTTACCATTCGTTAAGGATTGGCTGGCGCGCGCCCCGCCGGTTTGCAACACATGGCCTCTGCTGCCGCGTTGAGGCGAGTGATGACCCCTGAGTCCGTACAGATGTTGTTCGCGCTTGCGTTCGGCTTCGCCGTCGCAGGCATGTTCAGCTCCGGCTACCGGCTCGTCACCGACCGCTTGCCGAGTTTCAATCAGCTGAGCAACGGTCCGGCCGCGGCGACCTTCGCCGTGATCCCCTTGCTGGTGGTTGCGGCGCCGTTCCTCATTATGCGCAACACGATCCTCGGTCAGCGCCAGGAAGGCCGCCGTTTCGAATTCGTCTTCCTTGCGACGCTGATCGCCGGCTTCTGGAGCCTGATGTCGGGGCTGGTTCTGGTCACGACCCTGCAGGCCGTTCTGCTCGTCTAGGACGCTTCCCTCGAAAGCCACGTTCGGGCAAGTTCGCGCCTTCCCGGAGGGCGGAATGCCTATTTACGAGCTGGACGGTCAGGCGCCCGAACTTCCCGGCGACGGCCAATTTTACGTGACGGAAACCGCGGTGCTGATCGGCCGCGTGCGGCTCAAGGCTGACTCCAGTGTCTGGTTCGGCGCTGTTTTGCGCGGCGACAACGAATGGATCGAGCTCGGCGAACGGTCGCAGATCCAGGATAACGCCACGCTGCACACCGATCCGGGATTCCCGCTGACCATCGGTCGCGACTGTGTCATTGGCCACAATGTCATTCTTCACGGCTGCACGGTCGGCAACAATTCCCTGATCGGAATGGGCGCGATCCTGCTCAATGGCGCAAAGATCGGAAACAACTCGCTTGTCGGTGCCGGCAGCGTGGTCACCGAAGGCAAGAGCTTCCCTGACAACTCGCTGATCGTCGGAGCACCGGCGCGCGCGATCCGCACGCTCGACGAGAAGGCGGTCGCGATGATCCGCGCCGGCGCCGATATTTACGTGCAACGCTCGAAGCGTTACGCAAAGGGTCTCAGGCGGACGGGCTGATCAGGCGGCGGCCTTCTTGGTGTCAACCTGTGGCGGGACGCGGAACGCAATCGAGAGTCTGTTCCACGTGTTGATCGCAACGGCCGCCGCCGTTAGATCGACAATCTCTTTCTCCGAGAATTGCTTGCGAGCCGTCTCAAAGACATCGTCGGGGACGTGCCCCTCGGTCAGCAGCGTGATTGCTTCGACCCAGCCCAGTGCCGCGCGTTCGCGGGCGGTGTAGAGCGGCGCCTCGCGCCATGCATTGAGAAGGTGCATCCGCTCGTCGGTCTCGCCATGCTTGCGTGCGTCGCGCGTGTGCATCGCCAGGCAGTGGGCGCACCCGTTGATTTGCG